>DSDH01000106.1 GCA_011055475.1 Phycisphaerales bacterium
AGCGTGGGCATGCCACCCGGCGCTTGATGGGTCGGGGCTTGCGAGCGTGGGGCATGCCACCCGGCGACGCGTAGCCCCGCAGGGGCGTCAGTGCCATAGCCGGCGGCGTGAGCCGCCGGTGGCAGTCCCCCCATCTAGAATCCCAGCCCCGAAGGGGCGGCACCGTCGTCGTCATTCCGAGCGACGCGGTGCGGAGCGCAGCAAAGCACCGCGGATCGAGGAATCCGTTCTTCCGCGTCGCGCAGCGATTCCGCTGCTGTTGTTGCGGGATGGCGTTGAGGCGCGCAGGGCGGCTCGTGTCCACGCGGCCTTCTATAACTCCCAGCCCTTGCGATAGGTCCGGCGCATCAGGGCGTTGGCCTCATCGGAGTTGGCGAACCGGAAACGCTCGGCGTCCCACGCGAGCTTCTTATTCACGCGCAGCGCGATATTACCCAGGGCGATCGTCTCGCTGAAGGCGTAGGCGTTCTGGAAGCTGGCGTCGCTGGGCTGCCCGCCGTGGCAGGCGCGGATCCACTGGTCCAGCTCGTCGATGGGTCGCGGCAGCGTTTCCGCCGGCGGCTGAAACGCCCGCATCCTCGCCGCCGGAATCAGCCGTGGATTGCCCGCGGTGAAATCGGCCAGGATCTTGCCCTTGTCACCGACAAACAGCATGCCCTCGGCGGGCATCTCCACACCGTCAATATCCAGCTCCGGCGGCGTGGGCGGACGCAGCCCGCCATCGTACCAGTACAGCGACACCTCCGGCATCGAGCCCCGCGCGGCGAATCGCCAGTGAATCGTTGAGGCCCGCGGCCAGGAAACACGGTTATCCTGCCGCACCCACGTGAGGTTGGCGATCTTCCAGAACTGGCTGCGCGAGGCCTCCACCGTCAGCGGCGAGCCGAGCCCCAGAATCTCGAAAATCTGATGGAAGCTGTAGTGCCCCATGTCGCCCAAGGCCCCCGATCCAAAGTCGCACCAGCCGCGGAACACGGCGTGCATGTACGCCGGGTGGTAGGGCCGATGCGGCACCGGGCCCAGCCACAGGTCCCAGTCCAGGCCGTCCGGCACGCGGGGCGTCTCGGCGGGTAGCTCGGTCATGCCCTGCGGCCAGAACGGACGCGTCGACCAGTTGTGCACCTCCCGCACCGGCCCGATCGCCCCGGCCAGGATCCACTCGCGGATCCGGGGGGCCTCGCGATTGCCCGCCGCACAGAACAGGTGGGTCGCCGCGCCGGTCGTCTCGGCGGTGTCGCGGGCCAAGCGAATCTCATAGAGCACGTTCGAGATGGGCTTGTGGGTAATGGCGTGCTTACCCGCCCGCATCGCCGCGACCGCGATCGTCGTGTGGAGGTGCTCCGGCGTCATGATGTACAGCGCATCAAGGTCCGGCTCGTTGGCCAGCATCTCCCGAAAGTCGGTATACGCCTTGCACCCCTTGTACGTCCCGGCGGGACGCTTCTTGCCATAGTAGGTCTCGACCACGTAGCGGCCCACGTTGCGCCCGCACCGGCACCCGCGGACGCCCTCGCCGTAGCGGGGCTCATCCAGGAAACGACGGATCTTGTCGCGGATCTCGTTGTGACCCCATTCGGGGTAATCGTCGCTTTGCGTGTTCGGATCGCACACCGCGGCGATGTGCAGCGCCTCGCGGGGCAGGGCGTCCATGAGATTCCGCAGTCCCTGCGTGCCGGTGCCCACGTAGCCCACGACGATCTTGTCGCTGGGGCTCACGTGGTCGGCGCCGCCCAGGACCTGCCGCGGCACCACGCTGAACGCCGCCAAGGCCGTGGACGATGCAAGGAATTGCCGCCGATCGAGGGACTGCGATGTGCTCATGGCCAAACCTCCTGCAAGGGTTAGTGCTGTCGTGTCGCCCACCATTGTAGCGGCGTCAGGAGCCCAAAACAAGCCCGTTCGAGGGCGCAGGGCCGATTCCGTACCGGCCGGGCATTGATTTCCTCGGCGCAATCGCGATAGTAGGGGATATGGTCGTCAACGAAGTATTCTATTCGTTGCAGGGCGAGGGCCGCTTGGCGGGCGTGCCCAGCGTGTTCGTGCGGCTGGCCGGCTGCCCTTTGCGGTGCCGCTGGTGCGATACAAGATACGCCTGGTCGCCCACGGCGGGCACGGCGTACACGCCCGAGCAGTTGCGTCGCGCCGTGGCCGAATACCCCACCGCCCACATCGTGATCACGGGTGGAGAGCCGCTGCTGGCGCCGGATTTCAAGCCGTTCCTTCGCTCGTTCGCGCACCGCCGAATGCACATCACGATTGAGACCGCGGGCCTGCACTTCGAGCCCGGTTTGCCCTGCAATCTGATGAGCATCAGCCCGAAGCTGGCCAACTCCACGCCCATCGATCCGGACCAGGCCGCCGAGCATGAGGCCCGTCGCCTGAACACCGACGCCCTGCAACACCTGATCGAGGCGTATGAGTATCAGCTCAAATTCGTGGTTGAGGAACCTGCCGATTTGGGGGAGATCGCCTCCGTGGTCGGTCGGCTCAAGGGTGTTGATCCCGGTCGTATCTGGCTGATGCCCCAGGCCGACGACGCGGCGTCGTTGCACGAGCGGGCGTGCTGGCTGGCCGACTACTGTAAGCAAACCGGGTTCGCCCTGTCGCCGCGGTTGCACGTGTGGCTGTGGAACGCCCGCCGCGGCAAGTAACCCCTTATGAGGTGTGGCATGATGATCTCACAGTGGTCCCGGCGGGGTTTTCTCAAGGCCTGCGGCGCGGCGGCGGTGCTGCCGTTTGCAGGTTCCGCGGCGCGCCGCGCAGTCCGGCGCAAACCGAACATCCTCTTTGTCCTGGTCGACGACATGGGCTGGACGGATGCGGGCTGCTGCGGCAGCCGGTATTTCGACACGCCCAATATCGACCGCCTGGCCCGGCAGGGTATGCGCTTCACCGATGCCTATGCCGCCTGCGCCGTGTGCAGCCCCACGCGGGCGGCGGTCATGACCGGGCGCTACCCGGCGCGGCTGGGGATCACCGACTGGATCCACTCGCGCTTCCAGGGCGGCACGATCCCGGCAAGCAAGGAAAACTCCACGGGCTATGACTTCGAGGGGCGACCGGACATTCCCCTGCTCACCCCCACGAACGCCCTGTGGATGGAACACGAAGAGATCACACTGGCCGAGGCGCTCAAACCCGCCGGCTACGTATCCTGCCACGTCGGCAAGTGGCATCTCGGCCCTGATGACTGGTATCCCGACCGGCAGGGCTTCGACTACAACATCGGCGGTTGCGATTTCGGCCAGCCGCCCAGCTACTATGACCCGTACTACCGCCGTGGCCAGGGCTCCATCCCCACGCTGCCGCCCCGCAAGGAGGGTGAATATCTGACCGACCGCGAGGCCGATGAGGCCGCGGCCTTCATCCGCGACCACGCGGACCGGCCGTTCTTTCTGTATCTGGCGCACTACGCCGTCCACACGCCGCTCCAGGCCCGGCAGGACCTCTTCGACAAGTACAAAACCAAGCCCACGACGCATCAGAAGAACCCCATCTACGGAGCCATGGTCGAGAGCGTGGATCAGGCGCTCGGCAAGGTGCTTGACGTGTTGGATGACCTGCGCCTGAGCGAGAACACGCTGGTGATCTTCACCTCCGACAATGGCGGCCTGCTGGGCCCGACGAGCAACATCCCCCTGCGGGCGGGCAAGGGATACCCCTACGAGGGCGGCATCCGCGAGCCGCTCATCGTCCGCTGGCCGGGTGTCGTCGAGCCCGGCTCGACGTGTTCGGTCCCCGTGTGCAGCGTGGATTTCTTCCCGACGATTTGCCAGGCGACGGGGGCACCCTTGCCGGATCGGCCCATCGACGGCGAGAGCATCCTGCCACTATTGACACAGAGCGGCCCGCTGCGTCGCGAGGCCCTGTTCTGGCACTTTCCGCACTATCGGGGACGCGACGTGGTGCCCTACAGCATTATCCGCCAGGGCCGTTGGAAGCTCATCAAGTACTACCAGGGCAGGCCGTTCGAGCTTTTCGACCTCGAACATGACCTCTCCGAGCGACAGGATCTATCTGGGGAGCATCCGGAGTTAGTCGAGGAGCTTGATGACCGGTTGCGCGCCTGGCTCGGCGAGGTCGGGGCTCGCATGCCCCGGCCGAATCCGCTGTATACGGCCCCGGCGAGCGGTTGAGCACAGCCGCCGGGCTGGTTCCGGGACCCGGCATTTGTGGACGGCCGGGCGCGATAACGCATCGAGTCGGCTGGAATCCTCCGGTGGGGCAGTCCATCCGGCCGATAACAGGACCGGGCCGTGAATCCACCCGAAGAGAGCATTATGGGACTGTCATGCAGCGGTTTCGTTTTGGAAAACGGCAACGTCTGAACAGGCCCGATCAATTCCGGGCGGTGCTGGCCTGGCGGTGCGGCGCGGGCAATGGCCGCGTGCGGCTTCACGAGGCGCCCAATACAGTGGGGCGTCCGCGTCTGGGTGTGTCGGTGCCGAAGCGGTGCGGCTCGGCCGTCGTGCGGAACCGGCTCAAGCGGCTGGCCCGCGAGGCCTTTCGCCTCGAACAGCACAATCTGCCCCCCGACCGCGACTACGTCTTAATCTTCACGGCCAAATGGTCGAAAAAACCCATGTCCGCTAACTGTCTGCCGCTTGGTGGTTTAGAGTATCACACCGTGCGTCGGTGGTTGCGGCAACTGCACGAGCGCCTGGATGAGCGTTTCTTGCGGCGGACACGTGGCCGGCCTGAAGGTGGGTCGTAGCCGAGTCGTTCGAGCAGAGGTATTCGCGCGTGGACGAGAACAAGGGATTGATGCAGATCGGAGCCGCGGCGAAGAAGGCCGGCGTGAGTCGCCAGAGCTTGCAGTATTACCTGATGGTCGGCCTCCTGGAGCCGACGCAGGTGACGCCGACGGGCCGGCGGCTGTTTGACGACCAGGCCGTTGCGCGGATCAAGTTGATTCGCAAGTTGAATCAAAGCGGGTACACGTTGCGGGCGATCCGCGAGTTATTCGTGGAGCCGCGCACGCGGGACAGGGAAAACGACCATGGTTGACTACAACACGGCGCAACGCAGACGCAACATCGTCGTAGGGGCCTTCGTGATCGTCGCCTTCGCGGGCTTTCTTGGCTTGGTGTACCTGTTCGGCGAGCTGCCCGTGGCGGTGGCGCAGATGAATTCGTTCCAGGTGATCGTTCAGGTGCCCAGTGCCCCCGGGGTTCAGACGAACACCCCCGTCTACTATTGCGGCTACCAGGTGGGCAAGGTCGTGCACATCATGGCGCCGCAGCGGGTGATCCATCGCGAGACGGGCCAGCCACATCATCAGGTGACCATGACGCTGGCGATCCGTTCCGAGTATCGCACGATTCCCTCCAACGCGGACATCGTGGTGATGAAACGCTCCATGGGCAGCAGCTACGTGGACCTGCAGGTCGATCCCGAAAAGCCGCTGGCGCAGTTGGTGCCGGGCAACCCTAACAGCATCTACCTGTGCGAGGGGCTGCCGCCGTTGCGCGGGCAGGTCAGCATGAGCAGCGAGTTCTTCCCCAAGGAGACCCGCCTCAAGCTGGAAGACCTGATGGACTCCATCAAGCGGCTCAGCGACAACGCGAATGAAATCGTCGGCGACACCGAGAACCGCCGCAGCGTCAAACAGGCCCTGGCCAACCTGCGCGAGGCCACGGCCCGCGCCAAGGACACACTGGCGTCGATCCAGGGCTTCTCGGATACCGGCACGGTCGCGGTGGAGGACGTGGCCGAGGACCTGCGTGAGACGCTCAAGGACATGCGCGACCTGTTGGCCCGCGCCCGTGAAGGCGACGGCACGGCCGCCCGCGTCCTCAACGATGGCCGGCTTTATGAGAACCTGCTCGACAGCAGCCGCGAGCTGGAGATGGCCCTGGAGCAGTTGAAGATCCTCGCCGCCGAGGCCCGCGAGAAGGGCATCCGCCTGAAGCTCTGACCACCTGTCGAAGAGGGCCCCCCGGCCCCCCTTGCCTGTCCCGCCTTTCCGCGCGCCGGGGTGTAGCGGCTGCCGCACGTCGAGACTCAGTGGCCGCTGCCCGGCCGGGCGGGGGCTGTACCCAGGCGGTCGTCCATTAAGTCAACCGGGCCTGGCGGTGCTGGGGCGCGCCCGTGGGCGTGGAGAGCCGGGGCACCTTAACCTCCTCCAGAGACAACAGCCTGCCCAGGTTCTCCACGCAGTCCATGAAGGCGTTGTAGTCCGTGGGTTTGGGGATGTAAAAGCTGCATCCCAGCTCGTGGCAACGGCGCACCTCCGCCGGATCGTCCGTGGTGGTGAGCATGATGACCGGTATCCAGGCCAGTTCCCCGTCGGCCTTGAGACGTCGCAGCACTTCCACGCCGTCGACCTTAGGCAGGCGGATGTCCAGGAGGATCAGGTAGGAGGCATCCGGCGCCACCCGCGGTTCGGCTTCAGGGTTGAAAAAGAAGTCGAGCAACGCCTGGCCGTCGGGAAAGTGGAGAATTTCATTGTGCACGGCGGAACGCCACAGGTTCTTCTGCACCAGGGCAAAGTGACCGGTGTCATCTTCAACGATCAGAATGACGACGTGGTGCGTCATTCGCCAGGCTCCCGACCGGCGGGCTCGCCGTCCAGGCGCGGCACCCGCACGATGGACAGAAACATGCCGATTCTTCGGATGGTCTCGACGAAACGGTCGTATTGAACGGGCTTGGCGATGTACAGGCCGCACCCGGCACGATAGCTGTGTTCCACCTCCACCGGGTCATCGGTGGTCGTCAGGATGATCACCGGCACTCGGCGAAGGACCGCATCGGCGCGGAGCCGCCTGAGCACGTCCAGGCCGTCCACCTTGGGCATCCGGATGTCCAGCAGCAGGACGTATGTTTCGCCGTTGCGGCGCCGGCGGCCTTCACCCCGGGCAAAGAGGAAGTCAAGAATCTCCTGACCATCGGAGAATCGCAAGATCGGTCCCTTCACGCCGGCCCGCTGCAGATTTCGCTGGATAAGCGCGAAGTGCCCCTCGTCGTCCTCCGCCACCAGGATGCCCACCTTTTCGTCCATCGGTCCCGGGTCCCGAAGACCTGTCTCCTCGATGGGGGCATTCGACCATGCCGGCCGTGGGTGGATCATCGATTCTCCTGGCTCACGATCGCGTCGTACGCCTCGGAGCCTGATCCGGCCTCCCTTCTTCCGACTGCCGCGGCATCGCCAGCGCGGCGAACCGCTCTTGAGCGATCGCGCGACGCTCTGCAATGCAAACCTACGCGGCATTATGTGTGAACTATCGGCCAAGTCAGGGGGAGTGTCAAGGCGATTCTTCGCAACCCCGCCGGTTTTCGGGAGACCGCGTAGGCACAGCCCACCCGACGCTTTTGTAGGCCCGCTCCTTGACCGTCATCCCGACCGGAGGGCCTGCCCTTGGTTGTCGGGTGGCATGCCCACGCTCGCGTGGGCATGTCCTCAAGATGCGTGCCCGTGCACCACGCCATGGCCACGCTTTGCGTGGCCATGGCACCCACGCTTAAACATGGTATAGACGAAACGAAGACCGCGCCGGGTGGGCCACCCAACGGATTCACAGGCCCCCAGCGTCATCCCGACCGGAGGGCCGAAGGCCCGAAGCGGAGGGATCGGTTCGGACGGCCCTTCCGCAAGGTACCCGACGCGTCGTCGCAACGACAGCAGCGGTGTCGCTGCGCGACGCTGACGAACGGATTCCTCGGTCCGCGGTGCTTCGCACCGCGTCGCTCGGAATGACGGTGAGAATCGTGGTGCGCACCGCGTCGTTCGGAATGACGGCGACGGTGTCGCCCCTTCGGGGGTGGTGGGCCGGGTAGCATGCACGCGATGAACACCGCGTGGACACAGTCCACCCTACCCGCGGACGTGTGGCTGCTACCCGACGCAAGCCGCACGACCACGGACAGGATGAACAGCACGCAAGGGCAGGACAAGCCACAGAGAATCACAGAGACCACAGAGCCCCGTTGAGTCACCCGGCTTGCCTCTGTGCCCTCGGTGCCCTCTGTGGTAAACCCCATGCCCCGCGAGGCACGGCCCACCCATCGTCATCCCGACCGGAGTCGGGTGGCATGCCCACGCTCGCGTGGGCATGGCTTCAAGATGCGGGGCGTTTGTCATCCCATGGCCACGCGTTGCGTGGCCATGCCACCCCATGATTCTGTAGGCCCGCCCTTAGCCGTCAT
>DSDH01000325.1 GCA_011055475.1 Phycisphaerales bacterium
CGAAAAAACCCGTCCCCGCGGACGGTCCCGGCGGGTCTAGGGCCAGCGGCTGTGGCTCGCCGCCGGACGGTCCATGGTCCCGGCCGGCTCAAATCGGAGCCGCAGTTGGTGATCGATCAGGTCAAAGCCCGTTAATCGGATGTATTTCCGACAGGGCGGCACTGGAAACCGGGGGTCGTAGGGGCGATTTTGCAGGCATGCCCCGGCCAAATCCCGAAGCCACTGGCTGTCCTCCAATTGCGCCGCCTGCGCGGCCATGATCTGTCCGCACAGGCTCTTGGCCAGGCGCGTCACGTTGACCGCCCCGGCCTTGACTTTCTCCAAGTTCAGTACCAGCAAGCCTTTATCGTCCAATTCGGGACGGGCTTCGATGGTCACGACAATGGGGATGCCCACATCCACCTGGCCCATGAGGGCGACGCGGCCTTCATAAAACCGGACTACGGGCGACGAAAAAGTGACACCATTGAGGGTCACCGGCCACGCCCAGCCCAGATCGCGCCCATCGGCGACAAGCTGATTGAACTTGTCCTGATCGACGATAACTTCGAAGGGCGCGTCGATCTGGACGTTGTTGTAGAACGCCGGCGCCAGCTCATGGGTCAGGTACGTATTGACCGCCTCGTCGGGCGTCGCCGTCGGCGGCCGGTATCCGGCCGGCCGATACGTGATGAGCACCATCGCCAGGGTCGCCAGCACCACCCCGGCGCAGATCACGCCTACCAGAACGCGCGGCCAGACCCGCGGCCGTGCTCGTTTTCTACCACGATTCGATGTCATCGGCGATTCCTCTTGCAGCAGGAAAGAAACGCATTATAGTAACCTGCCGGGTCGGCGGAAGAACCTTTTGCTGCAAGCCCGATCCGACACCGCACAGATAGCTCGGTAATCAAGCTGCGAGAAAGGAAACGCATGGCCGATCATTTTGGCGATAGACTGTGTACGGCGGTTCAGATCAAGGCCACGTCGCTGACGGTGGGCGTGGATCCGGTGTATGCCCGGCTGCCCGCCGAGATCCGCGAACATCGGCGGATGAACGATGAAAACGACGTCGCCGCCGCCGTCGATGCGATCTTCGACTTCTGCACGCGGGTGCTCCGGGTGGTTGCCCCCCTGGTGCCCGCCGTCAAGCTCAACATTGCCTTCTTCGAGCGGTACTTCTGGGAAGGTCTGGAGGCGTACTACGCGCTGATCAGTGAGGCCGACGACCTGGGCGTCGAAACCATCGGGGACGTCAAGCGGGGCGACATCGGCTCGACGGCCGAACACTACGCCGCCGCCCATCTGCAGAACCCGGAATACACGGGGCTGGAGGACGTGATCGTGCCGGACGCGGCGACGATCAACGGCTTCGCCGGCGCCGACGGGATCGAGCCGTTCGCCCGCATGGCCGACGCACAGGGCAAGGGCGTGTTCGTCTGGGTCCGGGCCAGCAATCCTTCGGCGGCGGTGATCCAGGACTTCGTCGACGCCGAGGGCCGAATGTTCTATGAGAAACTGGCCGAGGTCGTCGGCCAGGTGGCCAACGAGCCGCATCGGATCGGCGCCAGCGGCTACAGCAACGTCGGCATGGTCGTGGGCGGCACCGGCGCGCCCAAGGCCGCGGAGCTGCGGGCCCGCTATCCCCACGTATGGTTCCTGGTGCCGGGATTCGGCTCGCAGGGCGCCACCGCCGAGGACTGCGTGCGCTTCTGCAATCCCGACGGACGCGGCGCGCTGATCAACGCCTCGCGGTCGATCCTGTACGCCTACGAGAACCCCGAGTACAAGGAGCGATTCGGGGACAACTGGGAAAAGTGCATTGAGCAGGCGGTGATCAGCGCCAAGATCCAGTTGGCCAAGGCCATGCGCTGAGCCGCCCGTCGCCCTGGGCTCGGTGGGGAGCGCGCGATGGACAGGGATTTCTTGCGCGATCGGTCGGTGCTGGTCATGGGACTGGGACGGTTCGGGGGCGGACTCGACGCGGCGCGGTTCGCCTGCCGCGCCGGTGCCCGGGTGATCGTGACGGATCTGGCCTCGCGCGAGGCGCTGGCCGGGACGCTCGCCCAATTGACCGATTGCCCGATCGAATACCATCTGGGCGGACACCGCGAGGAGGATTTTGGCCCGGATGGTGCCGATGTCGTGGTCGTCAACCCGGCCGTCCCCCCGGACAATCGCTATCTGGCGATCGCCCGCGCCGCCGGCAAGCACATCACCTCGCAGGTGGAACTCTTCTTTGAACTGTGCCCCGCCTGCATCGTGGGGATCACCGGCTCCAACGGCAAGAGCACCACCACGATCCTGACGGCCCATCTCTTGAGGGCCGGGCTGCGCTCGGAGCCGCGGGCCGTCTGGCTTGGCGGGAACATCGGCAACGAGATGTGGCTCAGCGAGGTCGAGCACATCCAGGCCGACGACGTGGCGGTGCTCGAACTGAGCAGCTTTCAAATCGAACAGCTCGCCCGCATCCATCGCGGGCCCCACGTCGCGGTCATCACGAACCTGACCCCCAACCATCTGGACCGGCACGGCACGTTTGAGGCCTACTGCGACGCCAAGGAGAGCCTGTTCCGCCACCAGCCGCTGGATGCGGAGCGGCCCTGTGTATCGATTTTCAACGCCGATGACCCGGTGACTCGCTCGTGGTATGAGCGGTACCTGCGGCAGCCGGGGCGGCGATGCCGGCTGTTCTCGTCCGATGACGTCCCCCCCGACCTGGCCAAGCGTTTCACGCTGCCCGGCCAAGCCAACCGCGCCAACCTCGCCGCGGCGCTGCAGGTCGCCGAGGCCCTGGAGGTTCCCCGCGATCGCCTGGCCCCGGCCATCGCCTCGTTCCGGGGTCTTCCGCACCGGCTCGAACTGGTGCGAGAGATCAACGGTGTCCGGTGGTACGATGATTCAAAGGCCACCACCACGCCCAGCGCCGTCGCCGCGCTCGAGGCCTTTTCCTGTCCGCGGATCGTCATCGCCGGCGGCTACGACAAGCACGTTTCGTTCGACGATTTCGCCGCGGCCCTGGTCCGCTGTGCCAAGGCCGTGATACTGATCGGCGCCACCGCCCCGAAGATCGCCGAGGCCGTCCGTCCGCGGAACCCCGATGACCGGCTGATTGTCCAATTTGCCGACGGCCTGCCTCAGGCCGTCGCCGCCTGCGCCGCCCTGGCCGAGCCCGGCGACGTGGTGCTGCTCAGCACCGCCTGCGCCAGTTACGACATGTTCGACAACTACGAGCATCGCGCCGCCGTATTCCGCGCCGAGGTCGACAAACTCGCCTGAATCGCCCCCGCCGCCCCGTCCGAGCAGGTACCCCATTGACGATTCCCGCGCGGCCGTGAGGTTATCGACCCTGCGCGGTTCGGCTGGACCGCTCGGCAACGGATTATGGGCGATTTGTGACGTTTCTGATTAAGTGCCCGCCGGCCGCCGTCGATACGTCTCACACTTCATTTCAATCGGTGTGAGGCGAATATGAACAACATGGAACGACGGTCGGAAAAGAGGCTGCGGTACAGTTGGCCCGTCTGGTTCGGGCCGGATTTTGAGAACGAACTGACGCAGGGGCAAATGGTGGACTTGTCCAGCCGCGGGGCGGCGTTTACCTGTTACGCCGACCGCTCGCCGTGCTCCGGTGAGCACATCACCACACGGTTCTCGGTGCCGCGATACGGACCGGACTGGTCGTTCAATCTGGAGAACTGTGTTCGGCAGGGCCGGATCTGCCGGGTCGAGGAGGTCAGCCCGTACGTCCGACGCGTCGCCGTGCAATTCGCCGAGCCCTTGCCCTTCCATCCGGGCGAGACCCGCGAGACGGACCAGGAGGAGGCCGTCCCGGCGAGCTACACGCCCGTCGCCGTTTAGGGGCCGTCGATCACCCTCGCATGGTACAGGCAGGCGAGGGACGCGGCCCTGGGGAGCCGCGGCCACGCCACCGCATGGGCGCCTCGCCCGCCGATGAGCCGTGAGGGGTGTCTTGTCCGCAGGCCTTTCACCCTTTACGTCACGAGATCGGCTTTGGGCTTGTTCGGTCGCGGCCCGGCCGCTACAATGCCGGCTCTTGTAATGTTCCGACACGAGACGAGCAGGCATGCTGTTACCCATCCGAACAAGTATCCGGCCGCGACGGACGCCCTACGCCAACTACGTGCTCATCGCGTTAAACGTGGTGTTTTTCCTGCTGACGTACTGGCCGCACACTGTGCGGATCGATCGCTTCGTTTACCAGGAGCCGCTGCGCCTCTGGGCCCAGCAATTCATGCTGCACCCGGCCAACGCCTACCTCTGGCAGTTCGTGACCTACGCCTTCCTGCACGGCGGCTTGATGCACATCCTGGGCAACATGTACTTCCTGTATCTGTTCGGAAACAACGTCAATGACCGGCTGGGGCACGTCGGCTACGTCTGCCTGTACCTGGCCGGGGCGGTGTTCGCGGGCATCGGCCACATGGTGCTCGAAGGGGCCAGCCCCGTCCTGGGGGCCAGCGGCGCCGTGGCGGCCGTCACCGGGGCTTATCTGGTGCTCTTTCCGCGGACCGTGATTACGGTGATTTACTGGTTCTACATCATCGGCACGATCGAGCTGTCGGCGCTGTATTTTATCCTGTTCAAGCTGATCGTCTGGGACAACATGGTGGAGCCCAACATCGTGCGTCAGGGGGTGGCCTACGAGGCCCATTTGGCCGGCTACGCGTTCGGCGTCGTGGCGTGCCTGCTGATGCTGGTATTCGGCCTGCTCGAACGCAGTCAGACGGACCTGTGGTTCATGTTGCGGCAGTGGAACCGCCGGCGTCGCTTTCGCGATGCCGTCTCCGACGGCTATGACCCGTACAGGGGTCAGCCGGGGACCGGTCGGATCCGCGTGCGCGTCGACGAAGCCGACACCGGCGCGGACGACGACGTTGCCCGGCTTCGGAGCGAGGCGATCCAGCGGATTCGCCGGCGGGACCTGCCCGGTGCGGCCGAAACCTACATCGAACTGATCGAGCATGATCCCGATCAGGTGCTGCCCGAATCCTCCCAGCTTGACGTAGCCAATCAGCTCATGTCGGCCGGACGTTGGGCCGAGGCGGCCCAGGCCTACGACGCGTTTCTGCGGCATTATCCCGAATATGCGTACATCGAGCAGGTTCACCTGATGCTGGGCGTCCTGTACGGCCGGTACCTTAATCGGCCCGAACAGGCCCTGGAGCACCTTCGCCAGGCCCGGGATCGGCTGACGGACCCCGGTCAGATTCGCCTGTGCCAACAGGAGATCGCCCGGCTCGAAGGGGCCTCAGAGGCTTGACGCCGCCGCGGCGCCGAACAAAAGCATTTGACAACGGCCGGGGATCGTGGTAGGTTTTACCTGCTGGATTGCAGGTCTGGCCGCATATCGGGCGACAAAGAGGGATCTTTGGGAGATGGCAAGATGACTTCCCGCACTATCATTCCGATGGTCGTATTGGCGCTGTTCGTCTCATGGGCCCCGGCGCAGAGCGCCACGGGCGCCGGTACCGCGGCCGAATCGACAACGCCGACGTTTCCGTACATCGGTGAGATCACCGGGCAGGACGTGTACGTGCGCTCCGGAGCCGGCACGGCCTACTACTTCACGACCAAGCTCAACGCGCCGACCCGTGTCACGGTGATGGGGCACAAGTACCGCTGGGCGGAGATTCTCCCGCCGGCGGGCAGCTTCTCGTGGATTTACAAGAACTACGTCAAGCTTGACTCGGCCAATCCGGGCATCGGCATCGTGACCGGGGACACGGTGCGGGTCTGGGCCGGCTCCGAGGGAGTCGCCCCGGCCAATTCCTCGTCGATGCAGGCCAAGCTGAACACGGGCGATCAGGTGCGCCTGCTGGAGACGGGGGGCACCGGCGACTACTACAAGATCGAACCACCTCCTGCAGCGCGGCTGTACGTGAGCCTGGATTACGTCAAATACATCGGCCCCGTGCCCGCGATCAAGCCCGTGCTGCCGCCCCGCCCCGGTACGACGGCGGCCGAGGCCAAGCCGACCCAACCGGCTGAGGCCAAACCCGCCACGCCGGGCACGACGGAGACCAAGCCGCAGCCCAAGCCCGCTCCGGCGCAAGCGCCGGCCACGACAGCCGGCCCGGCCACGAAGGAGAGCACGGAATCGACGCAGCCCGGAGAGGACGAAACTCAAGTCACTGGAGTCGCCGAAGCGACCGAGCCCAAACCGCCTGTTCGCGAGACGTCCAAGGAGCGGCAGTTGGTGGAGAAATGCCGCGAGATCGAAAAGCAGATCACCACCGAGCTGGCCAAGCCCCTGGAGCAGCAGGATTACAGCACGCTGCGGGAGCAGCTTCAGGCGATCGCGGCCGACCCGGCCGCCGGCAACGCCAAGGCCTACGCGGAGTACTATTTGAGCCGTATCGAGGCCTACGAGTTGGTGCGAACCGTCAATGAACGGATTCAACAGAGCGAGCAGGAGTTGGCCGCCATCCGGCAAAAGGTCGAGGCGGATCTTGAGGCCAAGCTCAAGCAGATTCCCAATCGCGGCCGTTACCTCATCCGCGGCCGGATCCGGCCCTCGAACATTTACACGGCCAAGACCGGCCAGAAGCGCTATATCGTCCTGGATGAGACGGGGCGGATCGTGGCCTATGCCGTCCCGGCCAATCCCATCGTGGATCTGAGCGTCAAGGGTGTGCTGGACAAAGTGGTGGGCCTGGTGGGCAAGGTGGTGAGCGACCCGAAGAACCCGATCACGCTGATTGAGTTCACCGAGGTCGAGGCCATCACCGACGACAACTCTCCGACCGCCTCCGTGCGAGCCGCAGCGCCCTCAGCGCCGTCGAGTGCTGAGCGATAAGGCCGGACGGCACCCGCCGGAATGCGGGGGGGTCTGATTCGTCAGGGCAGGTTCCTAGTTGCCTTCCGGGGCGAGCATGTAGAGCGGGCGGGTCATCAGCGGCAGAGCGTCCGTGGTGATCTGGGGCTCATCAATATCTCCCCGGACCTCGACGCGCACCATCGCGCTGCCCAGCGCGGTGGCCAAGGACCCCAGGAACGAGGTCTCCGGCCCGACCGAACGACCCACCGTGAACGCCAAGGCCACGCGCATCTGTTCCAGGTCCAGTCGGCCTCGTCCTTCCATCACCAGGGACGATCCGACCATGTGGACCCGCTCAATGACCAGATCGTTACCCTTGAGATAGGCGTCGGCCTCCACCTTATTGAAGACATAGTCCGTCGGATCATTGAACTGCACAGCCGCGAGGACCTTGCCGATGAGAGATCGCCGGGCGACCTCCACCTGGGTGATGCCGGCGCTGAGCCGCCCCAAATGCGATTTCGGGTCGCCGAAGCGACCGCGGATCTGGACGGCGCCGCTGGCCCAGCCGGGCCGTTCGGGGCTGGTCTGCCCGCTGTCGACCCATTGCTGGCTGGCCAGGCCTTTGAAGGCCACGTTGTCGAACAGCATGTCGAGCGTGTATGGAATGCCCACCGTCGTCGGCCGATGCAGAAAGGCATCGCCCATGATGATGCCGCCGTAGCAGTCTGCGCGAAAACCACGGCTGGAAAAACTGCCGTCGTTGGGATCGTAGTGAACCTCCGCACGGAAGTTCTCCACGGAGCGTCCCTTGACTGCCAAATGGCGCCCCTCGATTCGGCCACCCGCCTCGATCAGCCCGCGCCCCAGGAGGTAACGTCCGTGACCCCGCGAGCGGACCTCCATCCGGTCGATCACCCCCTCAGGTCCCAGCCGCCCATCAAACAGCCGCACCTCGCCCACGAAATCCACTTGGCCGTCGGGCCCTTCGTTGGGATCATAGACCGCCCGCTCGACGATCAACTCCACGTGCCCCCCCGGCTTCAGCGTGTCGACCATCTGCCGGGCCTTTCCCTCCAGGGCCGAGGCCAGCGTCGGCCCCAACACGATATCCGGCACGTGCAACTCCCGCGCCTCCACCCGATCGGGCGTGATCGTCAGCCGGCCCGTAAGCCCTTCGACCGGGTACGGGAAGGCGTCGAACGTCAAACCGTTGCCCAGGCACTCGACTCGGACGCAATTGTCGGCGCACGTCGGCTCGCCGCTGAGTCGGTTGAGGTCGGCTTCGATGTTGACCTGTCCGGTCGGCTGAAGACGGTCGATGATCCGCCGGGCCGCATCGGGCAGGCACGCCATCCATTC
>DSDH01000103.1 GCA_011055475.1 Phycisphaerales bacterium
GACAGCGATCAGACCGCATGGTGGTGGTGCGAGGGGACGTACAAGGTTGGTCGCCAACGGCCGTCGCCGACGGGACCGGCTCGGCCCGTGCGGATCGCCGCATGCCGTGGCGAATACGAACCGGTTCAGATCGTACTGCGGCCCGAGCGGGCGATGCGGGGGCTGACCGCGCGGATTACCGGCGATAACGAGGCGCTGGTCGCGGCCACGAAGGTGTACGAGGTGGCCTATCACTACGTGCAGCGGCCCACCGACTCGGCCGGGTGCGTCGGCTGGTGGCCGGATGCCCTGCCGCCGCTGAACGGACCCATCGACCTGGAACCGGGCGTGAACCAGCCTCTCTGGGTCCTCACGAAGATACCGAAGGATTGCCCGGCCGGGGATCATGCGTTGACGTTGACGCTCTCGGCCGAAGGGGTCAAGCCGATACGGATCCCGATCACGGTGCACGTGTACGATTTCGCGATTCCGTATCCGGGGCACGTGACGACCGCGTTCGGCCTGTCGGCGGGGAACATCCGGCGGTACCACAACCTGGAGACGCTCGACGAGCAGCGGCGGGTGTGGGATGCGTACATGGCCAGCTTCCGCGAGCATCGCATCAGCCCGTACGACTTCGCGCCGTTCGACCCGATTCGGCTCGAATGGGCCCGCAGCGGACCCGGGGACGAGCCCGAATTGCGGGCACGGCTGGATTTCGCCGCGTGGGATGCCCAGGCGCGACGGTACCTGGATGGCTTTGGCTTCAACAGCTTCCGTCTGCCGCTGGCCCACACAGGCGGCGGGAGCTTTCACAGCCGGACCGCCGGGCGGATCGGGCCCTACGAACAGGGCACACCCGGCTACCGAGCGGCCTTCGCCGACTACGCCGGGCAGATCCAGCGGCATCTCGAGCAGAACCACTGGCTGCATGAGGCCTATGTCTACTGGTTCGACGAACCTGATCCCAAGGATTACGCGTTCGTCGTCAACGGTATGGAGGAAATCCACCGGGCCGCGCCGAAGCTGCGGCGCATGCTCACCGAGGAGCCGAACCCCGCCCTGTTCGGGGCGGTGGATATCTGGTGCCCGGTGCTGCACAACCATGACCCCGAGGCGTGTCGGGCGCGACAGGAGGCGGGCGAGGCGATCTGGTGGTACGTGTGCACCGCGCCCAAGGCCCCCTATCCGGGGCTGTTCATCGACCACAACGCGATTGACCTGCGGATCTGGCTGTGGATGACGTGGAAGTGGAACGTGCAGGGCATCCTGGTCTGGAAAAGCAACTACTGGACCAGCCCGGCGGCGTTTCCTCGCGGCCGACTGCAGAACCCCTGGACCGATCCCATGGGCTACGTGAGCGGCTACGACAAGCCGGAGGGGTACATCGGCTACTGGGGCAACGGCGATGGCCGGTTCATCTATCCGCCCAATCGCGACATCGAGAATGACCGGGGCAAGTACCTGGACGGGCCGGTCAGCTCCATCCGCTGGGAGATGCTCCGCGAGGGCCTGGAGGATTTCGAGTACTTCCAACTGCTTCGGGATAGAATCGACCTCGCCCGCAAGACCGGGCGCGATCCGGCGACGCTGGAGCGGTACGAGAGGCTGCTGGACATCCCACCGGCGATCATCACGGACAAGACGCACTTTACGCACGACCCGCGGCCGCTGTATACCCAGCGCGACCGCATCGCCGGGGCCATCGAAGCCCTCGGCCGGTGAGGCCGGCGCGCCGACTGCGACCCCGTGAGAAAGGAAAGTCGACCTACGGACGGTCGACCAGGAATCGCTCGATGGCCACGCGCGTGGGGGCGCTTGGCTGGGCGCCGAGGCACTGAACGGACAGGGCCGCAGCGGCGCAGGCCCATCGGCAGGCATCGGGCAAGGGGCGTCCTTCGGCCAGGGCGACGGCCAACGCGCCGTTGAACACGTCGCCGGCGGCGGTGGTGTCGACCGCCTCGACGGCAAAGGCGGCGATCGGCCCCCGCTGGTCCGGGCCGTCCACGATCGCGCCCCGCGGGCCCATGGTGACGATCACCGTACCGGCGCCGCGGTCTCTCAGCAGCGCCGCGGCGCGGGCGGCATCGGCCTCATCAACCACTTCGCTGCCGGTCAGCATGCCCGCCTCGATCTCGTTGGGCGTGAGCACATCCACGCCCCGCAGCACCTCATCCGACAGCCCGCACGCCGGCGCGGGGTTCAGGATCACCCGCACCTTATGCTCGTGGGCGACATCGACGGCCGCCTGCACCGTGTCGAGGGGGATTTCCAATTGCAGCAGGACCGCATCGGCCGAGGCGATGGTCTTGGCGGCCCGGGCGACATCCTGTGGCGAGAGGTTGGCGTTGGCGCCGGGCGCGACGGCAATGGCGTTCTGGCCATGGTCATCGACGATGATGGACGCGACGCCGCTGGGAGCCTGCTCATCCCGCACGACAAACCGGGTGTCGACATGGTCGCGTTCGAAACCCGCCAGGGCCTGTCGACCGAAGGCATCATCGCCCACGCGGGCCACCAGGGTCACCTGCGCGCCGGCGCGGGCCGCGGCGACGGCCTGGTTGGCGCCCTTGCCGCCGGCGGCGGTGCTGAACCGCCCGCCCAGCACCGTCTGGCCGGGGGCGGGAATGCGCGGGGCCTGGATAATCATGTCCGTATTGCTGCTTCCGATGACGACGATGTGTGGTTTCATGGCGTCACCCGGCGGCGGGCCGGCCCGCGCGGCGTCGCAACGCATCCAGGATCACGGCGGCGACGATCACCACGCCGGTGATCAGCCGCTTGGTGGGCTCCTGGGCGCCGGCCTGGGCCAGACCGGTCTGTAAGATGTTGATGATAAGCACCCCGAAGAATGTACGAACGACCGAGCCGCGGCCCCCCATGAGGCTGGTGCCCCCGATGACGACGGCGGCGATGACCTGCAATTCCATGCCCAGGCCGTTGTTGGGGTTGGCCTGGTAGCGGGCGGTGTGGATCAACGAGGCCAGGCCCGCAAGAAAACCGCATATCGCAAAGACGGCCAGCCGGATCGGCCGCGGGTCGATGCCGCTCAGACGGACCGCCTCGGCGTTGGTGCCGACGGCGACCATGTAGCGGCCAAACACGGTGCGCGAGAGCACGACTTGGCCGATGAGCACGACCACCACGGCCAGCACAAACGGCAGCGAGATGCCCAGCAACCGCGTCTCGGTTACGAAATCCAGGTAGCCGGGGATGTAGATCGTGCGGGACTGCGTAACGAGGTAGGTGGCGCCGCGGGCCATCTCGAGCATGCCGAGCGTGACGATGAACGAGGGCAGCGACCAGGTAATGACGACCAGGCCGCTGACCAGGCCGCACAGCAGCCCCACGGCCAGGGCGGTGGGCAGCGCCAGCGTGACGGGCAGGTTTGCCTGCACGAGCAGAACGCCCAGCACCGCTCCGGACAGGGCCATGACCGATCCGACCGACAGGTCGATGCCGGCGATGATCAGGACAAACGTCATGCCCACCGCGAGAATGGTCGTATCGGGCACCTGGTCGGCGATGGTCAGAAACGTGGCACGGGAGAAGAAGTTCTCGGCGGTCAGTCCAAAGACGATCACCAACAAGATAAGGGCGCCAGTCATGCCCAGGTAGTCGGCCAGCCACGTCGGCAGCGAGGCTCGTTTTCTCATACATGCTCCTCCGTGGGGCCCCCGTCGCTGCGGCCCAGATAAGCGGCGAAGGCCGCGTTATTGATCGCCTGCTCCGAGAAGTCGGGCCGCTCAAAGACCCGCACCAACCGTCCGGCCGAGAGGACCGCGATACGATCGCACAGCAGCATCAGCTCCTTCAGGTCGGAGGAGGCGACCACGATCGCCTTGCCCCGATCCGCCAGTTGCGCCAGGACCTCGTACAGTTCGAAACGGGCGCCCACGTCGATGCCGCGCGTCGGCTCATCGCACAGGAGTATCTCGCAATCGCGCAGGAGCCACTTGGCCACGACGACCTTCTGCTGGTTGCCGCCGCTGAGCGTGGCGACGGGCTGTTCGGCCGAGTGGCAGCGGATCCGCAGTTGTTCAACGAGGGCGCCGGCGGCCCGTGCCTCGGCGGCGTGGCGGACCCAGCCGGCCGTGCTGACCAGGTCCATGGCCGCCAGCGTGACGTTCGGACGGATCGCCAGCGGCAGCAGCAGGCCCTGGTCTTTGCGGTCCTCGGTCAGCAAAGCGATTCGTCGGCGCACGGCCCGGCGCGGGCTGCGGATCCGGATCGGCCGCGGGTCATCGTATAGGGTGATCCGCCCGCTGCCAAGCGAATCGGCCCCGAAGATCGCCCGCAAGGTTTCGGTGCGACCGGCACCCATCAGGCCCGCAAGGCCCAGGATTTCGCCGCGGTGGACCTCGAACGAGACCTCGCGGACCTTCGGCCCGGCGCAGAGCCCCTCGACCCGAAGGGCCACGGGACCAAGACGCGGGACACGGCGCAGGTCCGCGGCTTCGATGCGTCGGCCGACCATGCGATCGACGATCTGCTCGGCGGTGATCCCGTCGATGGGATAGGTCCCCACAAAGCGGCCGTCCCGCAGGATGGTGACCACGTCGGCGATGCGGCGAATCTCTTCCATGCGGTGTGAGATGTACAGAACGGCCGCGCCGCCTTCCTTCAACCGCTGGATCTGCTCGAAAAGAAAGGCCGTCTCACGGTCGGTCAACGAGGCGGTCGGCTCATCGAGGATCAGAACGCGACAGGCCCGCGACAGACCCGCGGCGATCTCCACGAGCTGGCGGGCGCCCACCCCCAGGCGGCCGATCTGAATCACCGGGTCGATCCAGTCCAGGCCGATGCGTTCAAACAGCTCCCGGGTCCGGGCCTGGAGTTGCCCGAAGCGGACGACGCCCAACCGGGAGGGCAGATCGTCGAGAAAGATGTTCTCCGCGACGGTCAGGTTCTCGATGAGATTCAGTTCCTGCATGACCATGCGGACACCCCGAGCCTGGGCCTCGCGGCGCCCGGCCGGGGCATAGGGACGACTGTCGAGCATCAGGCGGCCGGCATCGGGCTGCAGGACGCCGCCAAAGATGTTCGACAGCGTGCTCTTGCCGGCGCCGTTCTCACCGACCAGCGCGTGAACCTGTCCGGCGGCGAGCTCGATATCCACGTCACACAGGGCCCGAACCGGCCCAAAGGACTTATCGACGCCGCGGCAGGACAGGACGATCTGGGAAGAATGATCAGCCATGCATCAGGGAAGGTCCTCGGCGGTGATGAGATCGACCGGTGTTTCCTTGTCGGCGGGGGTGGTCTTCTCGGTCAGGATTTCCAGGGCGTACTCGATGCCGTACACGGCCAGTTGATCGGCGTGCTGATCGACCGTGGCCAGGATGCGGCCCTGCTTGAGCAGGGTCTGAACGGCCGCGATATTGTCGAATCCGATGATGTGAATCTGCCCGGTCTTACCGGCGGCCTTGACCGCCTCCACCGCACCGAGGGCCATGCTGTCGTTGGCGCAGAGGACGGCCTTGAGGTCGGGCTGGGCGGTGACGATCGCCGAGACGATCTGGGTGGCCTTGGCGGTTTCCCAGTTGCCGGCCTGCGACGCGACGATCTCCATACCCGCGGCCTTCATGGCGTCCTCGAAGCCGAGCTTGCGCTGGATGCCATTGAAGGCATTGGGCACGCCCTCGATGATCGCGACCTTGTCGCCGGGCTGCAGATGCTGGGCAAGATGTTCCCCGGCCAGGCGCGCGCCCTTGCGATTGTCGGGCCCGACGAAGGGAATCGAGATGTCCTCGGCCGCCAGCACGTCCGCGTCGAGCTTGTTGTCGATGTTCACCACCACGATGCCGCGCTGCAGGGCCTTCTTGCAGACCGGCACGAGGGCCTTGGAATCGGCCGGCGCGATGACCAGGGCGTCCAGCCCCTGGGCCATGAGGCTTTCGATGAGGTTGATCTGCTGGGCCACGTCCTCCTCGTTGCGGATGCCGACCACCTTCAGGTCGTACTCCTCGGCGTGGGCCCGGTGATGGTCGTGGGCGCCTTCCTCCATCGTCTTGAAGAACTCATTGGCCAGCGATTTCATGACCAGGGCGATCCGCGGTCGCTGGGGACCCGTGGACTTCCTGGCGCAGCCGCCAAGGCCGACGGTGCAGAGAATCGCCATGCCAAGAACGACACCCACGGAGAGAAACACGCGGTGGGTTTGGCCGGACGGGTTCATGGGTCGGCTCCTTCCAAAGTGGCTTTTGGACCTTGCACAAACGTTTGTGCTACCATACGCAGCATGTGGCCGCCTGTCAAGGTCCTTTTCGGTGTCGAACTTGCAACACAACCACACAGATTCCTATCAGGGCCCACTTTCTATGTTATAAGCCTCTTCGCGCGCCCCCCTGTCCTCGTTCGGACCGACCGGCCTGGAGTGTTTGACGTTATCGTGACGCCTGGACCCCTTTGCGACGGGTCATCGCAAACATGCCCGAGCAGGCCTCGGCTCGTACATACAGTATCACCCACGGAACCCAGGAGCCTCCCCGCGGAAGCGGATCGGGCTGCGCCGTGCCAGGCGGTTGTATCCAAACGAGTCCGATAAGGCACGTGGTACCCACGATCCACCCTTTCACTTGAAATCCAAATCCCCTCCCGCCTTGCCACGCCGGCGCTCCGCTCGTGTCAGGCTCGATCAGGGGGCGTTGGGCGGCTTGCATGAACAGAAAAAGCAGGCGGTGGAGCGAAGGTCCCATTATCGGGCCTTGCGCGGACGAACGTCAGCACCCCCCGCTTACGCTCGTGGCCGCTGTTGCGGGCTGAGACGACCACGGCGCGCCCCGTGGGGCGGACTGGACGGCCGAATCCCGTTTTTCACAAAACCCCCCTTGCCCAAGCGCCGAAATCCCGCAGGGCAACCGTACTATCCGTGCGAACAGGGACCCTTGGATGAAAGCATTCGAATTCGAGGCGTGGGACCAGACGGGCAACCGCCATGAGGGGGTCCGCCAGGCCAACACGGAGGAGGATGTCATTCAGGCCCTCCGTGAGCAGGGGCTGATCCCGGTGGCGATCGCGCCGGTCGCGATAGTCTCACCCGCCAAGCGTCCGTCCGTTCGCTATCGGAGGGTCAAGGCCCAGCAGTTGTCCACCTTTTGCTGGCAGCTCGCAACGATGCTCGACGGCGGTCTGCCCATCACGACCGCGATCGAAACCATCGCCTCAGAGATGGAGAACCCCTACTTCGAGCATATTCTCAAGACTACCGCGCTGGACCTGGAGAAAGGCTGCACGTTATCGGACTGCGTCAAGCAGTACCCCAAGGTGTTCAATACGCTGGCCTGCGCGATGATTCAGGCCGGCGAAAAGGGCGGCTCGCTCATCGACAGCCTGGAGCGGCTGGCTCACTACTACGACAACAAGGACAAACTCAATCGCAAGGTCCGCGGCGCCCTGGCGTATCCGATCTTCGTGGTGGTGTTCATCATTCTCATCATCGTGGCCCTGATGACGTTCATCATCCCGCGATTCACCACCATGTTCGATATGATGCAGGGGGAGCTGCCGGCGTTTACACGCGGGTTCATGTTCGTGTACGACACGATCGTCCATTACCTGCCCCACATCCTCGGCACCTTGGCCGCGGTGGTCGTGGCCGTCATGCTCTATACAAAGACCAAGAGCGGTCGGCGACGTCTCTGCCAGGTCGGACTCATCGTGCCGATTTTCGGTAAGATCAAAATCCAGGCCTTCGTCTCGGTTTTCTGCAAGACGCTCTCGACGCTGGTCTCGTCGGGGGTGCCGGTTCTTGAGGCGTTTGACATTCTGGCCAACATGACGAGTAACGACGTGCTCAAGACGGGCGTGCTCGAAACCCGTGAAAAACTCATGGAAGGCGCCAGCATCTCGGCCAGCATGAGCGCGAGCAACTTCTTCCCGGATGTGGCCGTCAAGATGACCCAGATCGGCGAGCAGAGCGGTTCGTTGGCAAGCGTGCTGGAAAAGACCAGCGAATACTACGAACGCAAGGTGGACGCGGCCATCTCGGCCCTGCTGGGACTGATGGAGCCGATTCTCATCGTCAGCGTGGGGTCGATCGTGCTGGTGGTCATTCTGGCGATGTATCTGCCGATTTTCACCATGTCCGGACCAGGCGGTTAGC
>DSDH01000646.1 GCA_011055475.1 Phycisphaerales bacterium
CCGGACCGTGCCGATAAAGGACGCGTGCGATGAGGTATCCGCGAGACCGGCGCGTGTCGGCCGGGCGGAATGCCATTGTCGGAGGGCAACAAACATGGCCGGACCCGAGCCCCTGACGGGCGAACAAATACGCGAGACGCTGAGTCGGGCCGCCGAGGACCGCATCCGCTGCGAGATCAGCTATACGGCCCACGGCCGGTGGTACAAGTGCGGGATGCAACTGACGAGTTGCACGGATGAGCGGGTGGTCCTCGAGCCGCTGGCCGGACGGGCGAATCGACCCGCCGCCTTGCAGGCCGAGCTGCCGGTCAACGCGGCGTTTCAGCAGGGCTACCATACGATTCTCTTCGAGACGGTCGTCGCGGACGTGGACGGACCGAACGGGGAGCGCATCGCCCTGGAGATACCGGATGAGGCCGAACGCCTGGAGCGGCGGGCCTCTCGGCGCGTGGCCGTCCCGCCCGACCTGCACGTCGCGGTGCAGTTCTGGCATCGCGGCTATACCGACCAGGACGGCGCGACCCCGCCGCAGGATCACTGGCAAGGCACGCTCAGAGACTTGTCGACAGGCGGCGCGCAGGTGACGGTTGACCTGGACCAGACGCCGCACTTCAGAGTCCACCAGGTCGTGGGGCTACAGTTCACGCCCGCCCCGTACCAACAGCCGGTTCGCGTCGAGGGACACGTGATCCATCTGTCCGAAGACCGCGAAGAACAGGCGCTCACGATCGGGGTCGAGTTCCTGGGGCTCGAGGCCCATGGCGAACCGCGACGCATCCTGCATCGTCTGGGCGAGATCGTCGAGTTCTACGACAGCCGCCACCCGGCGCCGACACCCGCCTGACCCCGCGACCGGCGCGGCGCGATCCGCCCTCCACCCGAAGCGGCGGCCCGCCCCGGGCCCGGATTACTCCAGGGCGAACGGCGAGATGATCTCCCCGTGCTTGGCCTGGGCCTCCTGCAGACGCCGACGAATCGTCGCAAACGTGTCGTACACAATCTGCGGCGTGTCGGGCACCTTGTCCTGATAGATCTTCTCCACGCGGTCGAACTTGGCCAACAGATTCGCCACCCGGATCGTGAAGGCTCTGACGTAATCGTCCCGCGTGAACGCCTTGGCCAGGTGCTCGCGGAAGAGCTGCGCGATGTCCTCATACCGGGGGATGAAGCCGGTCGGCGTGCGGATCGCCTCGACGTCGCCGTGGACCCGCCGCTCGGCCCACAGGATCCACACCATCTTATCGAGGATCTCGTGCAGAAACTTGCCCTTCTCATCCCGCAGAAAATAGTTGACCGAGAAGATCGCCGGCGGGCGGCTGACGCCCTTGGCGAAATCCAGGTTGTTCTGGATGTAGCGGCCCAGGGGAATCGACACGAAGTCCTGGTTGCTCATGATGTTGAAGGTCCGCACGCCCTCGGCGCCGAGGGTGGCCGCGGTGGTTTCACTCTCCAGGGTCGCCCCCTTGGCGATGATCCCCTCGGTCCAGTCAAAGGCCTGCTCCACGGGCACCAGGGTATCGCTGTCGCGGCCGCCGTAGATGATCGCCCCCAGGGGCACGCCCGCGGGGTCGTCGGCCCGCTTATCGCGGTTGGCCAGGGCGCTGATCCGCACGGTGTAGCGGGCGTTCTTGTGTGACGGCGGAATGGGTTTGCCGTCGGCATCCGTCTTGCCCTTGTGCCACGCACCCTGGAAATTGATGCCCTGGTCGGGGACCTCGGCCCCCATGCCCATCCAGTAGGGCCTGTCATCGGCCACGAGCACGTTGCCGAAGATGACCTCGCCGGGCGTGGTGATCGCCTCGTAGATGACCGGGTCATCGTGCGGGTTGACATCCTGAATGATGCCGAAGATGCCGTGCTCGACATTGGCGGTATAGACCACGCCGTCGCGCTTGCGCAGATAGGCGATGTCGTCGCCGATGATGGTCTGGCCGGGGATCATGGCCGTGCTGGTCTTGCCGCACGCCGAAGGGAACGCACCGTTGAAGTAGGTCACCCGTCCGTCCGGACCATGCACGCCCATGACGAACATGTGCTCGGCCAGCCAGCCCTCGCGCGAGGCCTTCTGGATCGCCAGCCGCAGCGCGAGCTTCTTGAGCCCGACGGTGTTGCCGGCGTATTGCGTGTTGACCGAGTAGACCAGGTTATCCTCAAGGTCGATGTAGATTCGCTTGCCGGCCACGTTCCTGCTGCAGCCGTTCTCGTCGAGCTCGCCCTGGCTGTGCAGGAAGCGGAAGAACTCCCCCTCGGGCGGCGTCTCGCGGAAGACCTCGTAGCCCGGGCGGTACAGCATGCACTCGCTGTGGGCCACGTAGGGCGAATCGGTGATCTGCACGCAGGGGATGCTGAAGTCGGAATGCACCGGTCCCAGGCACCAGAAGCACACCAGCATGGGGCGACCGACCATCGCATCCTTGAGCAACCCGCGAATCTCGGCGACGCCGGAGGCCTTGTCCATGCTGTTGAGGCTTTCGCCCAGCACCATTCCCGGCGGCAGCAGGCACTTGGTCACCCGCTTGTCGCGGCCCTGGTCCTGCGGGCCGTCAAAATGGTAGGTGTGCCCCTCCATCGCCAGGGCATGTTCGCCGCCGCCCTCGCGGGCCATCCGCCGGATGCGCTCGTGATCCTGCGGGTCGTCCGTGAAGACCAGCACGGTCTTTGGATTACACAGCTCCACGGCCTCGGCCACAAACGCGTGCAGGGCCGGATGAGCAATCGCCATGAGTTTTTCGTACGCTCCGGCCTCAAACCGGGCCCGCAGCCGTTGCTCGAGATTCGCATCCACTTTTTTTCGACCTTCCTTTCCAAAACAACCGGTTCTCTCGCCTGCCCCGGCGCATGGATTCCGCCACACCGGGACCTGTCGGGAAAAGGCTATGCCCAAAATCCGCGCAACCTTAGAGACGGCGGCCCGGCCTGTCAAACGTTTTTATCGCGTTTCCGAGCCGGACGCGACGCTCCGGGCCCACAATGCCTCCGAGGAAAACCTTGTCGGCGAACCCGCAAGGCATGTATCATAACGGGAGTGAACGTCTTTCTTGCAAGGAGACACAGGATGTATCGCGTGTTATACGGATCTGTCCTCACGTTGGGGTTGGTTTCCTGTGCCGCGAGTGGGCCGGTGCGCACGGGGTTGGACGACACCGCGCATCTGGCCGAACTCCTGGGCGGCAAGCGCGTGGGCGTGATCGCCAACGCCACCGCCCGTGACGCACAGGGGCGGTTCATCGTGGACGTCCTGCGGGACCTGCCACAGGTTCGCGTGACGGCCCTGTTTGCCCCTGAGCACGGCCTGCAGGCCCAGCTCGGCGCCGGGGACAGGGTGCAGGATGAAACGTTCCAGGGCCTGACCGTCCACAGTCTGTACGGAGAGACACGCCGGCCCACGCCGCAGATGCTTGCCGACGTGGACGTGCTGGTCTTCGACATCCAGGACGTCGGCGCGCGGTTCTACACGTATGCGTCCACGATGACGCTGGCGATGGGCGCGGCCGCCGAGTGCGGCAAGCCGTTTATCGTTCTCGACCGGCCCAACCCGATCAACGGCCGGGCCGTCGAAGGCAACCTGCTCGAGCCGGCGTTCGCGTCGTTCGTGGGCCTGTGGCCCATCCCGGTGCGGCACGGCCTGACCATGGGCGAGCTGGCCCGGCTGGTGGCCGGCGAGGGCTGGCTGAAGGGACCGCGCCCGCCGGATCTGACTGTGGTGCCGATGCAGGGCTGGCGGCGGGCGATGTGGTTTGACCAGACGCACCTGGTGTTCATTCGGCCCTCGCCGAACATCCCCGACCCGGATACCGCGCTGGTGTATATAGGTCTGTGCCTGCTGGAGGGCACCAACGTGTCCGAGGGCCGCGGCACGGACCGGCCATTCATGCAGTTCGGCGCGCCGTGGGTGGATGGGCAAGCGCTTTGCACACGGCTGGAGGCGCTGCACCTGCCGGGCCTGGCGTTCGAGCCGATGAGCTTCACGCCGACCTCCTCGAAGCACGCCGGTACACTGTGCCACGGCGCGCGGATCATCATCACGGACCGCGATCGCGTCGAATCCTACTGGAGCGGTATCCGCATCGTCCAAACGCTGCGCACCATGGACCCGGAGCAATTCGCTTTTCGCGCCGGTCATTTCGACCGCCTCTGCGGCACGGATCGCATCCGCAAGGCCATCGAGGCCGACCGACCGCTCGAACCGCTGCGGCGCAACTGGCAGGCGGAGTTGCAGCGGTTTCAGGCCGTTCGGCAACGTTATCTGCTGTATCCGTGACCGGTCTCCATCGACACGGAGCGGATGAAAACCGAAAGGATCGGAGGAAAGCCATGAAACACAGACACCTGATTGAGTTGATGATGGTGTGGGTCTGGGCCGCGAGCGTGGCCGCTGAGCCCATCGCCCTGCACCCGGACAACGGGCACTACCTCGTCTGGCGTGGCAAACCCGTGGTGCTCATCACCTCGGGCGAGCACTACGGCGCGGTGCTCAACAGCGATTTCGACTATGTCCGCTACCTCAAGACGCTTCAGGCAGAGGGGATGATGCTGACGCGCACGTTCACCGGCGCCTATTGCGAACCGCCGGGGGCGTTTAACATCGTCAACAACACGCTGGCCCCGGCCAAGGAACGCCTGATCTGCCCGTGGGCGCGGTCCGACACGCCGGGCTATGCCAACGGCGGCAACAAGTTCGACCTGACCCGATGGGATGAGCGGTACTTCCAGCGACTGAGGGATTTCGTCGCCACGGCCGCGCGACACGACGTGATCGTCGAGCTGGTGTTGTTCTGCCCGTTCTACAAGGATGACATGTGGCACCTGAGCCCGATGAACGCCCGCAACAACGTCAACGGCATCGGCGACGTGGGCCGCGAGGAGGTGTACACGTTGCGAAACGCCGCGCTGCAAGGCGTGCAGGACACGATGGCCCGCAAGATCGTCACCGAGCTGAAAGACTTCGACAACCTGTACTACGAAATCTGCAACGAACCCTACTTCGGCGGCGTGACGCTGGACTGGCAGGCGCATATCGCCGGGGTGATCGTCGAGACCGAGAAGGCCCTGGGCGTGCGGCACCTCATCGCGCAGAACATCGCCAACAAAACGCAGACGATCACGAATCCCGATCCGCGCGTGTCGATCTTCAATTTCCACTACGCCAAGCCCCCCACCGCCGTCACGGACAACTACGGCCTGAACCGCGTGATCGGCGACGATGAAACGGGCTTTGCGGGCAGCGCCGATGAGCCCTACCGTATCGAGGCGTGGAACTTCATTTTAGCCGGCGGGGGCATCTTTAACCACCTGGACTATTCGTTCCAGGTCGGACACGAGGACGGACGTGGCACGATCAAGGCGCCGGGCGGCGGGGGCCCGACGTTCCGCGAGCAGATGCGGATTCTCAAACGGTTCATCCACGGCTTCAACTTCGTAGCGATGCGGCCGGACCGCTCCGTGGTCGTCGGCGGCCTGCCGGAAAAGGCCTCGGCCTATGCCCTGGCGCGGACCGGGCGGGCGTACGCGATCTACGCCAGCGGATGCGACGGGCCGGTTGACCTGGTTGTGTCGCTGCCGCCGGGGTCGTGGCGGGCCGTCTGGGTGGATACGAAGAGCGGCCAGACCACCGCGGAGCGCTTCACGCACGATGGCGGCGGCAAGACCTTGCGCTCACCGACGTTCAAGACGGATATCGCCCTGCAGATCCGCCGGCCCGCGAGACGCGCGGCAGCGCGATCCGGCGGCACGGGTGGATGATCTACGGAGGTGGACTCGGTCATGACGCGGCTTGCCGACATTTACAGACCGGCCCTGGGGCTGCTGACCGACCTGTACCAGTTGACGATGGCCTATGGCTATTGGAAGCTGGACCACAACGACCGCCAGGCCGTCTTTCACCTGTCCTTCCGCGAGTGTCCTTTCGACGGTGGTTATGCCGTGGCGTGCGGTTTGGCGCCGGCGGTCGATTACGTCGAGTCGTTCCGCTTTGACCCGGCGGACCTGGAGTTCCTCGCCGCCCAGAAGGGCGCCGACGGCAAGCCGCTGTTCGAGCAGGCGTTTCTGGACTACCTGGCCGGGCTGAGGCTCACGGTCGACGTGGACGCCATGCCCGAGGGCACGGTCGCGTTCGGCGGCCAGCCGTTGGTCCGCGTGCAGGGCCCGTTGTTGCAGTGCCAGCTCCTGGAGACGCCGCTGTTGAACCTGATCAACTTCCCGACGCTGATCGCCACCAAGTCCGCCCGCGTCTGCCAGGCCGCCGAGGGCCAGCCGGTACTGGAGTTCGGCCTGCGACGCGCCCAGGGCGTCGATGGCGGGCTGTCGGCCAGTCGCGCCGCCTACATCGGCGGCGCCGCCGGAACCAGCAACGTGTTGGCCGGCCGGCTGTTCGGCATCCCCGTCAAGGGCACGCACGCCCACAGTTGGGTCATGGCGTTCGACGATGAGCCGGCCGCGTTCGCCGCCTATGCCGAGGCGATGCCCAACAACTGCATCTTCCTCGTCGACACCTACGACACCCTGCAGGGCGTTCATCACGCAATCGCCGTCGGCCGGGAGCTTCGCCGCCGCGGGCACCGGCTCCTGGGCATTCGGCTGGATTCGGGCGACTTGGCGTACCTGAGCACCGAGGCCCGCCGCCTGCTGGATGAAGCCGGCTTTCAGGAGACGTTCATCGTCGGCAGCAACGACCTGGATGAGCACATCATCACCAGTCTCAAGAAGCAGGGCGCGCCGATTACAGTCTGGGGCGTGGGCACGCGGCTGGCGACGGCGCACAGGCAGTCGGCCCTGGGGGGCGTCTACAAACTGTCGGCCATTCAAAATGCCCACGGCGGCTGGCAGTACACCATTAAGCTCAGCGAGGACTTGGGCAAGATCAACATCCCCGGTCGCCTACAAGTGCGGCGCTTTTGCCAGGGCGATCATTTCGTGGCGGACATGACGTACGACCTGGATTTGGGCGCAGGAGACGCGCCGGTGATCGTGGATCCGGCCGACCCCACGCGGCGCAAGCGCATCGACCCGACGGCGACGCACGAGGACCTGCTGGTGCCGGTCTTCCGACAGGGACGGCGGGTGTACGACCCGCCCGACCCGGCCGCGGCGCGGGCGCGGGCCGCCGACCAGGTGTCCCGGCTGCACCCGACGATCCGCCGCTTGCTCAATCCGCACCGCTATCCGGCCGGGCTGGAAAACCGGTTGCATGAGCTTCGCCAACGGCTTATTCTGGAGGCACGTGGTTTCTCGCAGTAGACGGGGGGCTGGCGAATGGAGGAGAAAACCATGCGAGCCTTGATCGTCGTGGACGTTCAGAACGACTTCGTGCCGGGTGGGGCTCTGGCCGTGCCCGGCGGTGACCAGGTGGTCGGCGAGATCAATCGCCTGATGCGCAGCGGCGACTACGAACGGATCGTCGCCTCGCAGGACTGGCACCCGCCGGACCACGTGTCCTTCGCCAGCCAACACCCCGGCCATCACGTCGGCGAGGTCATCGACATCGACGACATTCAGCAGATCCTCTGGCCCGATCACTGCGTGGAGCACACCTACGGGGCCCGGTTCGTCAAGCGGCTGGAAACGGGCCGCTTCGACCACGTCGTCCACAAGGGCACGGACCGACGCATTGACAGTTACAGCGGGTTTTTCGACAACGCCCGACGCCGCGATACCGGTCTGACCGATTGGCTGCGGCGGCAAGGCGTCCGCGAGGTGCACGTCGTGGGGCTGGCGACGGACTACTGCGTCAAGTTCACCGCCCTGGACGCCGTGGACCTGGACTTCGAGACCACGGTGCTCACGGCCGCCACTCGCGGCGTCGAGCTCAAGCCCGGCGACGTCGAGCGGGCCCTGCAAGAGATGGCCCAGGCCGGCATCCACATCCAATAGACGCAGTGGACGGGCCGCTGCCGAACCCGTGCCTGGCGCCGGTCGCCGAACGGACTTCACCGCAGCGTCCTATAACTCCCTGCGCCCTTCTCTCTGCCGTGTCCGAAACGGACTTTCCCATCCCCCCCGTTAAGCCCCGGCCTGCATTCGCCGTTACGAGAGTCGTTTCTCCAGGCTTTGAACAGGACCGCGATCCGTGGCCCACGG
>DSDH01000734.1 GCA_011055475.1 Phycisphaerales bacterium
GCGACCGCATCCTCAAGACACGCCGACTCCCCGGCGATCCGGTGAACGTTCATCTCGGGAATCGCAACCTTCGACAGGAACGTATGCAACGCCAAGCCGTAGTTGCTGGCCTCGGCATCCGGCGGCACGCATCGCTCGTCCACCCAGAACACGTGCACCCGGTCCCACGCCAACTCCGGCCCGCACCCCGGGTCGCACAGCAACTCGAAGAAATGCTCCGGCGTATGCCCACCGGAAAGCGCCACACAGAAGCGGCCACGCTCCCGCAGGGCCCGGTCGGCATGACGGGCGAAAACCTCCAGAGCTCGATGGGCCAGTTCTTCCGCGTCGTCGGCCTGGACGATACGCGGCTTGGCTTCCTTCGCCGTTTCCATGCGCATCACCTCCTTATGATCCCCTGTCAAGGCCCACAAAGAGGCGAAAGCCAAGGCCGATGCCGCGTGATGTCGACGTGCTAAACCCCCGGGACAGACGCCGCAGGGCCGAAACCTGCCCCTCCGTGGACGTTACAAGCCACTCATTTCGATAAGAATGATACGACAAGCGGCCCGCTCTGTCACGAAAAAAAATCCGAATCCCCCGCCAAAAGACCGCCAAATAGGGCCCTTGCCCTACCTTGTTCCAGGTGTATCTGAGGACGATGACGACCCTTCTTCGCCGGCCTCTCTCGCCAGGAAGGCCTGCAGGATACCCGCCGCCGCAACCGCATCAAGCCGCTTTTTTCGGCCTTTTCGCGTCAGTGACAAATCGGCAAGCCGATCGGCCGCCTCGAAACTGCTCAATCGCTCATCCTGAAAACAGATGGGAATACTTACCTTCGCCCCCAAGGCCTCCGCGAACCGCCGGACCTTTCGAGCCTGAGGCCCCTCAGTGTCGTCCATGTTGAGTGGCAGCCCCAGCACAAGGGCCTCGATGCCCTCCTGGGCAATGATCCCCGCGATCCGGTCAACCAGCGCCCCATCGCTGGGTAACACGGCCAAGGGAGAGACAATCCTCCCCCCCGCATCGCACACCGCCAAGCCGGTGCGTCGATCTCCATAGTCGATCCCAAGATACCGCATGAGCCTCGCCGTCCGCCCGTCCCTTACAGGAAACGCCCCCCGTGGTGCCGCGCCACGTTCTCAAGCAATTCCTTGAGCCGCTCGGCCTGCGCGATCGAACAGACCAGCGTCGCATCCGGGCTGTGAGCGACGACCAGGCCGCGAACCCCGATCAGCGCGATCAGGTGACCGTTGTCCTCACTGACAAGGATGTTGTCCTCGCTGTCCAGCAACTCGTGACAGGCCGCCGCCGGCACGTTGCCGTTCTCATCCCGACCGATGATCTCCGCCAACGACCGAAACGCCCCCAAATCCAGCCACCGACACGGCAAACGAATCGCGTACACGTGCGGCGCCTTTTCCATGACCGCAAAGTCGATGCTGATCTTCGGCAGCCGCACGAACCACGCCTCCAAAACGACCTGCTGATCCGGTGTTCCCCACGCCTCCCGGATCCGTGCCAGCGGCTCCGTGCTGTCGGGCAGCAACCGCGCCAGATGATCGAGCATCGTCCGGGCGCGAAAGACAAACATCCCCGCGTTCCAGCAAAAACGCCCCGATGCGACGTACTGCTGCGCGGTCGCCTCATCCGGTTTCTCGCGGAAGCACTCGACCGGATGGACCGTACTCCTGCAACCCGGCTCCTGCCGTGCCGCGCCCAGTTCGATGTAGCCCAGTTGTGTACTCGGGAAGGTCGGCTCGATGCCAAACGTCACGATCGCCTCCGGGTGATGATTCACGAACGTCAGCGCATCCCGAAGCACGCTCTCGAACGTCTCCACCGGCTCAATCACCTGATCGGCCGTCACCACCGCCACCGTGGCCTCCGGATCGCCCTTGGCCAGGATCGTCGCCGCCAGACCGATCGCCGGGGCCGTATCCCGCACCGCCGGCTCGGCCACCACGTAGGGCGCCGGCACCTCCGGCAGCTCCCCTCGTACCGTCTCTACGTACGCGGCGTTGGTCAACACGAGCAAATGATCGGGGTCGAAAACATCGCGCAATCGGTCAAAACACCGCCGCAAGAGCGTCTGCCCGTCAACCAGCCGCAGCACCTGCTTCGGACGGTTCTGGCGACTCAGTGGCCAAAGCCGCTTGCCCGTCCCCCCGGCCATGATCATCGCGTAATCCATGCTGCCCTCGCTTGAGCCGGTTCACACCCATCCGTCTCTCAGACCGCAAACCCCGGATCCACTCGCATCTTCGCCGTGATCGCCCTGGCCAGCTTCTCGTACGTCTCGCCCTTGCGGCCCATCAGGGCGAACGTCGCCTGCTTGCCCAACTCCACCGCGGGCTGATCATACGTATTGATGTTGAACAGCCGACCCGCAATCGACGTGGCCGCCTCGTACAGATAGAAGAACTGCCCCACCGTCTCCGCGCAAACACGGTCAAACCGCACGGTCAGACAGGGCCGTTGGTCCTCCAGCAGGGCGTATTCGGTGGCGGTTTTCTCGGCATTGAGCAGCTTGGCCATCCCCGCCCCGGCCAGGTAATCCAAATCGGCCAATTCACCCTCCGCAGGCCCCATCACCACGTCGCGCTCGAACTGGTCCACCTGCAAGAACGTGAAGACCTTGTCGTTGGGCCCCTCGCGGTAGAGTTGGACCTGGCTGTGCTGGTCGGTCGCCCCCAGCGCCTTGACCGGCGTCGGCCCGATGTGCACCCTGGACCCATCCCGGGCCTCGGCCTTTCCGAGGCTCTCGGCCCAAAGCTGGCGGTACCAGTCGCACAGGTCCTTCAACGCATAGGCATAAGGCATCATCACGTGGATCGGCTTGCTGCGATGGTAGTAGTGCCAGTGGATCGCCGCGATCAGCGCCGCGGGGTTGTCCCGCAGCACAGGCGTCTTGACACGGTCATCCATCGCAGCCGCACCGGCCAACAGTGCATCAATGTCGATCCCGCACACCGCCGCACTGAGCAGGCCCACCGGGCTGAGCACACTGAACCGCCCGCCGACCCCCGCCGGCACCACGAGCGATCGGAGGTTCTGATTGCGGGCGAAGGGGCGCAACACGCCCGTCTCGGCATCGGTCGTTATCACCAGGTGCTCGCGCAGGACCTTCGGCCCCAGGCGATCCAGAAGGAGCTTGCGAACCACCAGCAACTGGGCGGCGGTCTCGGCCGTCTGGCCGCTCTTGCTGACCACGTTGAACACCGTCCGGTCAAGCTGCGGCCCGACCCAGTCCAGGAAGTTGCCGAACTGCACCGGATCCACGTTGTCGAACACGAACAGCCGCGGCAACCGGACCGTCTTCTTGTCCGTCGTGGTCCGCTGGCGCTGGGCCGCGTCCACGTTGTACAAATAGGGATTCAGCGCCGTCTGCAGGGCGATGTTGCCCAGCGCCGATCCCCCGATGCCCAACACCACGAAGTTCTCACACCCGGCCACCTCCCCGGCGATCTTCCGCACCTCGTCGCGGTATTCCGTGCGGTACGGCAGGTCGCGATACGGCGTCTCGGCCCGGGCGGCGTTGACGGCCTCGACGGCCTTGGCCACCGGCCCTTCCAAGCCTTCAAGCTGCGCCGGACTGATCCCGTGCTCTTCGCCGATCTGCTCGGTCAGAACGTTCTTCCAATACAGGCTGATCCTCGGTTCAGACAAGGCCATCTCCCTTTCCTGTTTGATGTACGCTCGCCCCCCGCATCCCCTCACCACGGGGGACAGTCAGGGTCAAACGCACCCCGCGTCCAACCCGGCCGATAGTGTAGCGATTCAGGACCGCACGTCAACGCCGCATCGCCCCCTCCTGCCGTCGATACCGTCACACACCGAACAGTGCCGCACAAGCACGCCCCCCATGCGGAATGACCTGTCAAGACACATCGAGCCGGTATCCGGGAGTCCCGGATGATGGACTTGCGCAGCAGGTTTTCGAGTCCGAAAGGCGAGAAATAGTTTTTATTAGCCTGAAAGTTTGAAATCGTTCTCCTCCTTATGGTAAGATCATTACCATTGTGTGCAGTAACAGAGCACCTGTAGGGTGGGAATATGTAGTATTAAGCGCACTTCAATATGGAGGACGACCGATGAAAAGCCAGAGTCTCCGTCTGTGGGTAACCCTCTTAGCCATGGCAGGTATGTTCACCCTGGCCGACGCCGCCCCAGCACGAGGCCAGCGACCGGTGAAACAGGATCTGGGGTCGGGCCCGCGAGTCAATCCACTGACGCGGTATCCGACCAGATCGTACATCGTGATGGCCAAGAGCGAGAACCTGCCGCCTGGACTCGTCGAGAAAATCGGCCAGGCCAGGGGAAGGGTAATAAGGACCTTGCCCGGCCTTGGCATGTTGGTGGCGGAATCCAACAATCCCTTCTTCGCCGGCCAAGTGCAGCAGTCCTCCGATGTGCAGTCCGTCGTACCGGACCTGATGCTCCAATGGATCGAACCGGCGGGGGGCGAGCCGGATATGATCATAGAGGCGGATGGCTATCCCCCCGAGGTTGACCTGGAGGATGTGCTCCAGCCCCTCCAATGGGCGCTGCAGGCGATTAATGCGCCGGACGCATGGGCTTTGGGAGCCAAGGGCACCGGGGTGCGAGTAGCCGTCCTGGATACGGGGATCGACCCCTATCACCCCGATCTGGACGGGCAGGTCGATTTCGCATCTGCAAAATCTTTCGTGGTGGACGAGACTGGAAAGCCTGAGGACTGGATTGCCGATCCCTACGAAGGAGCCGGCATATTCGGCGAGTTTCACGGCACACATGTCGCCGGCATCATCGCCGCCAGCCAGAATGACATTGGTACCGTCGGCGTTGCCCCGGAGGCACAGATCATACCCGTCAAGGTGCTGAACAAGGCCGGCCTCGGACGGATCAGCAACCTGATCCAGGGCTTGGCCTATGTCGCAGAGCTGGAGCCTCGCGTAGACGTGGCGAACATGAGCCTGGGGGCCTATCTCAAACGTGGAGGCTTTGTCAGCGACAATGGGACACCTGACGACCCAACGGACGATTTTTGGGTCAGCGCAAAGGAGGTTGCCCAACTCATTCTCCTTTTGAGGCGTGCCACGGGCTTGGCGAATCGCAGCGGGATCACGCTGATTGCCGCCGCGGGCAACAGCGCCCTGGATTTTGATCGGGACAAGAACTGGATCATGATTCCGGCCCAGTTACCACACGTGATCTCCGTCAGCGCCACGGCCCCCGACTTGTGGGCACTGGATCCCCAAACGGATCTGGATGTCCCCACCTCTTACACGAACTACGGCGAGTCAGGCGTGGATATGGCCGCCCCGGGAGGTGATTATGACATGCAGTACACCGACGAGGGGCAACAACGCGTGGACGTTCCACCCGTCAGCGGGGCCAAGGCGTATGTCTATGACTATGTCCTGGCGCCCATTGCACAGATCGAGATTGACGGACAGACCGTGCCGCGTTGGTGGTGGGTCGCCGGGACAAGCATGGCGTCCGCCCATGTCTCCGGCGTTGCAGCGTTGGTGATCGGTCAGCACGGCGGCTCGCTGCATCCCAACACCGTGGAACAAATACTGATCGAGTCGGCGGATGACTTGGGACCCGTGGGAATCGATCCGTACTACGGTCAAGGTCGGGTGAATGCCCTCAAGGCCGTCTTAATGAGCCATTGATAAGCCCGACGTGCTCTACTGCGAGGGAGGCTTCGGCAACACGGGATTGTACGAAGGGCAGCGTAGACCCCGTGTGGAGCTGAACAAGGGGCACATGACCTTTTTGTGAAAAGCAGGACCGCGCAAGTCTATCTGGGGTCTTCCTCAAGCGCCGGCGTCGGAGCCGGGGCCGGAAGCTCGCGGATTTCAATACGCCCGGCCGCGGGCGGCATCCCCGACTCAGTCGGTGACGGGGACGATTCCCCTTCGCCCGTCGCGGGCTCCTTGTCGGCCAACTCGATCTTGTCCGGCGTCGGGTTCGATGGCTGGGGTTGAGCCTCGGAGGCCGTCGCAGCAGGACCCACCTCCGTGTACGTCTTGGGCGCCGATCCGCCTGGCCGCGGCGAGGGTGCGGGGGCCTGCGGCGCCGGCGACTTTGCCTCCTCCTGCAAGGGGGCTCCTGCAGACGTCTGTGCCGGTAACCCGGAGTCCTTTGTCTGCGCGGACGTGTCCGGCGGCGCCTTATCCTCGGCTGGCCCCGCGGCGGGCCCGTCGCTCGGTGGTGAATCCGTCCGTTCGGGCCCCTTTGAAGCACTCTCGGCAGCCACATCATTCACGGCAGCCTGGGCCTCAGGGGGCGGGTCGGGCGGTTGTGTCACGGCTGCGGTCGGGGCGTTTTCGGCCGTCGTTACAGCGCCCGCCGCCGAGGACCGATCCGCTGCGGCGTCAGGCTTGTCGGCCTTGTGTCCCGACGCGTCCGGCCGATCCAGCGTCCACACACCCCCCGTCCCCATTTGCGTGTGGACGAACTTGGCCACCCCCAGATAGTCGATCGCCCCGTTGCAGTCGGGCTCGTACTCGAAGATCGTCTTGCCATAGCTGGGCGCCTCGGCCAGCTTGATGTTCCGCCGGATGCACACGGGAATCACCTGCGCATCGGCCCAGGGCATCTGCGTGCATCGGGCCTCGCGCAGAAACGTCTCCACGTCCGTCCGCACCTCGCCCGACAGCGTCGTCCGCTTGTCGTACATGCACAACAGAATCCCACTGATCTTCAGATGCGGATTGACCCGACGATTGACCAGCGTGATCGTCTCCAGCAGCTTGCCCAGCCCCTGCAACGCCAGGAAGTGCGGCAACAAGGGGATGAACACCTCGCGCACCGCCGCCAGCGCGTTGAGCGACAACAGCCCCAGCGACGGCGGACAGTCGATCAGCACGTAATCAAACCGCTCGCGAACGCTCTCCATCGCCTCGCGCAGGATGATCTCGCGGCCGACCACGCTCACCAGCTCGCTTTCGGCCCCCACCAGGTCGATGTTCGCCCCCAGCAGCCACAGATTCGGTCGCACCTCGCGGACGGCCTCGCTCAGCGGCACGTCCCGCACCAGCACATCATACGCCCCGCCGCCCGCGTCTCGGTCCGCCCCCAGATGGATCGTCAGATGCGCCTGCGGGTCCAGGTCCATCACCAGAACACGCTGCGCGTTCAGCGCCAGCGCCGCAGCCACGTTGGCCACCGTCGTCGTCTTGCCCACGCCTCCCTTCTGATTCAATACCGCGATCGTCCTCACGTCTGCCTCCGCTGCCCGGGACGCACGCCGTCGGCACATAACTGCCGCAACACCGCATCCAACACCCCGTTAACAAAGCGCGGCGACTGTTGGCCGCTGTACTTCTTGGCGATCTCGATGGCCTCATTGATCACCACCTTGCCCGGAATCTCCGGGCAGAACCGCAACTGGTACACCCCCAGCCGCAGGATACTGCGATCCACGCCGCTCAGCCGCGACAGCTCCCACTTGATCGCCGCGGCCCGGATCATCGCGTCGCACGTGTCCAGGCACTCCCACGTCCCGCGGACCCACTGCTCGGCCAGCGACGCCACCAGCGAGTCCTCCGCGTATTCCCGCAGGAACGCACCGATGTCACGCAGGTAGTCGCTGCCCTGCACGTCCAGTTGGTACAGCGCCTGCATCGCCACTTCTCTCGCGCGAGTCCGTCTATCCACGGGCGTCCCCGTTCCTCCCCATCCTGCCTCACGGCCGTCGGTACGACAACAGGCCGGCCACCACCCTCGGCGGCACCGTCAAGACGGTGCCGTGCCGCGCCCCCTCCGGCATCACCAGGGCGGCCGAACGATCCGTCCATTCACGAAGGTTCTCACTGGTCACCAGGCCATATCGGCCCTGACGGTACTTGTCGAAATACACGTGCCACGCGGAGCCCAGGCACACCGCGCTGGGCCCCTCGGCCCAATACGGCCCCGTGATCGGCTCGGACGCCGGCCCATAGGGCCCCAGCACGTGATCGGCCGTCGCCACGCGAAGGTTCTTCTGCGGCGGATGACGCGTCTCATCCTTGAGGACCATTATATACCGCCCCTCGTGCTTCACAAGCGTCGAATCGATCACGTTGAAACCCGGCTCATAGA
>DSDH01000641.1 GCA_011055475.1 Phycisphaerales bacterium
GAGGTGGTGTCCGTCGATGCGGTGACCGGCTTCCCGGAGATGATGGACGGCCGGGTCAAGACGCTGCACCCGCGGATTCACGGCGCGCTGCTGGCCCTGCGGGATGCGCCCGAGCACGTCCGGGCCTTGAAAGAGCACGACATTGAGCCGATCGACCTGGTGTGCGTGAACCTCTATCCGTTTGAGAAGACCGTGGCCCGGCCCGACTGCACGTTCGCCCAGGCCATCGAGAACATCGACATCGGCGGTCCGAGCATGGTGCGTTCCGCAGCGAAGAACCATCGCTACGTCACCGTGGTGACCGATCCGGCGCAGTACGATTGCGTCATTGCCGAGATGCGCGCCAATGACGGGGCCGTTAATCCGGACCTGCGGGAGGATCTGGCGCGGGTGGCCTTTGGAATGACCGCCGCGTATGATGCGGCGATTGCGGCGTATCTCAACCAGCGGACCGATGTGCGTTTTCCGGAACGGGTCAGCCTGGTGCTGCAGAAATCGTGCGACCTGCGGTATGGGGAGAACCCGCATCAGAGCGCCGCGTTTTACGAGTTGCCCCGCGTTCCGGAAACCTGCCTGGGCAAGGCCCACGTGTTGCCGGGGGGCACGGCGATCAGTTTCAACAACCTCATGGACGCCAACGCCGCCTTCGAGCTGGTCAAGGAGTTCGCCGCGCCCGCGGTTGTGGTCGTCAAGCATTTGAACCCCTGCGGTTGTGCGGTCGATGAGGACATCCACGTGGCGTACGAGAAGGCCTACCTGGGCGACGTCGTCAGCGCCTTCGGCGGGATCATCGCCCTGAACCGCCCCGTGGACAAGGATCTGGCGACGGTCATCATGGAGTCGTACGGCCGGTTCGGAAAAGCGCGGGGCGCCGGCGGATTCTTCGCCGAGGTCATCGTGGCCCCCCATTTCGAGCCGGACGCCATCGAGACGATTCGCACGCTCAAGACGTGGGGCCAGCGGGTGCGCCTCGTGGAAACCGGTCCGATCAAGCCCGCCGCCGTCGATGCGACGCAGTATGATGTGCGATGCGTGGTGGGGGGAATGCTCCTGCAGGATCGCGATCTGATCGGCTGGGAGCCGGAGTCTCTCACCTTCCCGACAAAGAAACGGCCGAGCGACGCCCAGATGGAGGACCTGCGGATCGCGTGGATCACGGCCAAGCACGTCAAGAGCAACACCATTACATTGGTGCGCGACCGGGCCTTGGTGGGTGTGGGCGCCGGGCAGATGAACCGCGTCGAATCGGGCCTGATCGCGATGAAGCACGCCGGTGAGCTGGCCCACGGGGCGGCGATGGGCTCGGACGCCTTCTTCCCGTTCCCCGACAACGTCGAGAACGCCGCCCAGCACGGTATCGCCTGCATCGTTCAGCCGGGCGGGTCGAAAAAGGATGACGAGGTCATCCGGGCCGCCGATGAATACGGCATCGCGATGGTCTTCACGGGAAAGCGGCATTTCCGACATTGAACCGCGGTCGACGTGAGCGCGCCGACCGCGGGCCTATCCGGCGGATGACGGACCGGCCGATTATGCCTTGGCCGGCAGGCCCGCCGCCCGGCGCAGCTTGGCGGCCATGTCCGTTTTCTCCCACGTGAAGTCCGGATGGTTGCGGCCGAAGTGTCCGTTACGGGCCGTCTCCTTGAAGATCGGGCGTCGCAGGTTGAGATGCCGGATCATCTCCTTGGGGGTTAACGGGAAGAGCTCTCGCACAACCCGTTCGATCAACCGTTCATCGACCTTGGCCGTTCCCTCGGTATCCACCAGCACGGAGATCGGCTCGGCCACGCCGATGGCGTACGACAACTGCACCTCGCACCGGTCGGCCAGTTCCGCGGCGACCACGTTTTTGGCGATATGCCGCGCCATGTAGCTGGCGGTCCGGTCCACCTTCGAGGGGTCCTTGCCGCTGAAGGCTCCGCCGCCGTGGCTGCCGCGGCCGCCGTAGGTGTCGACGATGATCTTGCGTCCGGTCAGGCCGCAATCGCCCTTGGGACCGCCCACGACGAAGCGCCCCGTGGGATTGACATGGACGATCATCTCCTTGTCCACCAGACGCTTCGGCAGGACGGGCAGGATGACTTGCTTGAGGACCTCGGCATAGATCGTCTTGTACGGCACCTCCGCATTGTGCTGCGTGGAAATCACCACGGTATGAATACGGGCGGGCTTGCCTTTTTCGTCGTATTCCACGGTGACCTGGCTCTTGCCATCCGGACGCAGCCACTTGAGCGTGCCGCGGCGCCGCACCTGTGCGAGACGATCGGTCAACTGGTGTGCCAGGTAGATCGGCAGGGGAAGCAGCACCCGGGTTTCCCGGCACGCATAGCCGAACATCAGTCCCTGGTCGCCGGCGCCTTGGGCGCGATGCAGTCCCACCCCCTCGGTGACGCCTTGCGCAATATCCGGACTCTGCTTGCCGATGGCCACGATGACGGCGCAGTTGTCCCCGTCAAATCCAATGTTCGGGTCGGTGTAACCGATCTCCTTAATGGTCTCACGGACAACGGCGGGAATGTCCACCACGGCCCGGCTGGTGATCTCTCCGGCCACGACGGCCATCCCCGTGGCGACCAGCGTCTCGCAGGCCACGCGGCTGTCCGGGTCCTGCGCGATCATCGCGTCCAGGATAGCATCGGATATCTGGTCGGCCACCTTGTCCGGGTGGCCCATCGTGACGGACTCACTGGTGAACAGGTGGTGCCCCTCGCTCATTTCGGCCTGCTTGCGCGCCTTGGCCATGCATCGTCTCCTACCTGTTTTCTTCACTATGGGGTTAGAACGCACGCACTGTATCGTGCGGCCCCGTTCGCGTCAACTGCAAAAGCCGCTCGATCGCCTCCGCCAAGGCCTCAATCACCGTCAAGGCCGCGGCGGATGGCCCGTCGTTGCGTCCCTGCGGGGGATGGGATAGAGTAGTCCACAGCGAGCTTTGCATTCATGGACCATGACACGGCGAGGAAAGGCGAACCCATGAACCATGTGCCGATGTCACTCTGTATAGTTCTGATTAGTCTGGTGAACCTTTCGGGACGCGTGTCGGCAGTGGTCGCAGGCCCAGAATCGGAGGAGTTTGTCGGGCCGTTGGGGCTGGAGCTCGACCGATTGACCGTGGGCTGCTATGAAGGTGTTCCGTATCAGGGAATAATCCGCACGGGCGCCGTGGCCGCCTGTTGAGAAGAGACCTCTCATCTCGCCGAGTTGACCCGGAGCGGATGGGCCCCTCGATCAGAGCAGATTCTGCCGGTACCAGTCGATCGCCTGGATGAGTCCTTCACGGAAATCCACAACCGGTTCGTATCCGATAGCCTCCCGGGCCAAGGTGATGTCGGCCAGAGAGTGCTTGACGTCGCCCGGTCGGGCCGGCGCGTACGTCGGCGCCACGTCCTTTCCGACGATTTCGTTGATCAACCGGATGATGGCGTTGACGGTCACCTTCTCGCCGCAGGCGATATTGATAACCTGGCCGTGTGTGCGCTCGGCGCGGGCGGCCAGCAGGTTGGCCCGGACGACGTTATCCACGTAGGTGAAGTCGCGGCTCTGTTCGCCGTCACCGTACACGGTCGGGGGGCGATCCTGGAGAATCGCCGTGACGAAGGCGGGGATGGCGGCGGCGTACTGGCTGGTCGGGTCCTGGTACGGGCCGAATACGTTGAAGTACCGCAGGCTGATTGTCTCCAGTCCGAAGACCTCGGCAAAAACCTGCGCGTAATACTCGCCCGTCAGCTTGGCCACGGCATAGGGAGAGCGCGGGTTGGGGGCCATCGTTTCGACCTTGGGCAGGGTCTCGCTGTCGCCGTAGGCCGATGAGCTGGCCGCGTACACGAATCGCCGCACCTGGCGATCGCGGGCGGCCAGGAGCAGCTGAAAGGTGGCATCGACGCAATGGGCATGTGTTTCGGCGGGGTTGTCCACGCTGCGGGGTACCGAGGGCACGGCGCCCTGGTGCAGCACCACGTCAATGTCCCGCATTGCCGCATGGGCCACGTCGGGGTCGCCCATATCCGCTTCTACGAAATCGATGCGGTCCCACAGGCCCTCGAGGTTCCGCCGCCGGCCGGTGATCAGATTGTCCACGACACGGACGAAACATCCTTCGGCGACCAGCGCGCGGCAGAGATTCGATCCGATGAAACCGGCGCCGCCGGTGACCAAGAATCGGTTCATTCCGTGCTCCCCAAGATCATGGCGTTGTTCCTGTGCCCGGCTCAACCCTTACGTGGCGGGCTGCACGGGAACCTGCTGATACCGCTGGTACGTTCGGAACATCTCGGCGAAGTAGCCGCCCTTCATGGTCCTGACGCCCACCAGCACAGTGCCGACGACCACGGCGTTGATGTCCCGCAGCTCGCGAAGCGCCCGCTGAGCGGCCCCGCGTTTGGTGGTCGTGGCGTTGAAGACCAGCACGACGCCATCGGCCAGCGACGCCAGGCTCTTGGCGTCACTGACCAGCAAGGGCGGCCCATCCACAACGATGTAGTCGTAACGGCCGCGAACCTGCTCCAGCAGACGGGCCATCCGGTCGCTGCCGAGCAACTCCGCCGGGTGGGCCGGCAGGGGACCGCAGTCAATCGTGTCAAAACCCTCGATATCCGTCGAGCGGATCACATCCTCGACGTTTTCGCATTGTCCCATCAGGTAGTTGCTCAGGCCGTAGTCTGGATGGGACGGCTCGGCGCCGCCGATGACGCGTCGCTGGCCGAGGTCCTTGGTGGGCCGGCGGAAATTGGCGTCGATGAGCAGCACGCGTTGATCGTCGGCTACGAAGGTCGAGCTCGTATTCAAGGCCACGCTGGTCTTGCCCTCGGCCGGATTGCAGCTTGTGACCAGCAGCACCTTCCGCGACTCGGCCGTCGGCGCCAGCTTCAGATTTGCCCGCAACTGCCGGTAGCACTCGCTCGTCAGCGAGTAGGGGGCCTGTCGCACGACGGTGTAGGGGTCCACGTCGTCCACGTCGTGATCCTCCTCGGCGTGGCAGATCATGCCCAGCAGCGGCACGTGGAGATGCCGCATGACGTCGCTGGGTGTCCGGACCAGGTCGTTGAGCATCTCGATGGCGAAGGCCAGGCCGACACCCAGCAGCAGCCCCAGAATGAACCCCGCCGGCAGGTAGACGACCAGCCGCGGCGCACTTATCGTGAGCGGCGGGAGCACTTCGCCGGTTCCCTTGACCTTGGAGAGCGCCGGGTCCCGCAACAGGGCGGAGACCTTGGCGATCTGGGTGGATATGGTGTCGAGCAGAACCTGTTTTTCGTCCCGGTTGGTCAACACGCGTTCATACTGCGCCCGAATGGCCCCAAGGCGACGGTGTTCATCGCGGGCTCGATTCAGCTCCTGCTGACGGAGTTCCATCTCCTGGGTCCTGGCGACCAGTTGGTCATTGGTCAGGATGTACTGGGTCTGCCGTTCGATGTCTCCAATCTCCTTTTGCCGGTCTGCCAGATCCTTTCGGGCCTGTCTCAGGGCGTCGCGGGTTTCCTGAACGCGCCGGTGGTTCTCGCCGAACCGGGCAAGAAATTCGGCGAGCTGGACCTCCAACGTCGCGACGGTTCGCCGCATGATGTTGGCGATCGGGTCCCGCTCGATCAGTTCCCGAACCACCGCGTCATACTCCCCCTCGGCGCGGCGTTTGGTCGCCTCCACCTGGCTGCTGATCCGCGCGACCTCCCCCTGGAGGCGGCTGACGTCGGTCTCCAAATCGCCGAGTTTTTCCTCCAAGTAGTCGCGGAACCGCAACGGGTTGACGTTGGCAAAGGGGCTCTGCTGTCGAATCGTATCCAGTTCTCTGTCGAGACCGTCGATTTCCCGCTTGACATCCTGCTGCTGCGCGGTCAACTGGCTGCTTCGCTGGCGCAAGTCTCTCTTGGCCGACTCGTCCTGTTCCCGAAGGAAGAGCGTGACGATCTGGTTCACGATCTTGGCCGACTCACTCCTGCCGTTGGGTCCGGAACAGGTCATCGCGACACGGATGTACGCCTGGTCCCGCAGCGGAACCACGGACAGACGCCGCTTCAGATTCTTGAGGGCCCGGACGACCGCCTTGGCGTCGCTGCCTTCTTCCGCGGGCGGCTCCGGTGAGTCGGCTTTACGGAATGGCGCGCCGAAGCGATGGATCACTCGCGACATCCAGTTCATGCGAAACTGCCGGTACCACGCCAGCTCGCGCGTTTCCTCCCGCTCCAGGTATTTCCGCAGCATATCGTCCGACTTTAACGCGGCGGCCTTGGTGTTGCGGAACTGGTACTGCAACTCCTGGCTGGGCAGGGTGGGACCGACGGCTTGGAACGGATCTTCGATGGTCTGGGGGAGCACTTCGACGTACGTCTCCGCCGTATACTCGGGCCAGAAGACATACTTGAGGCCATACGCTCCAACGGCGATGAACATCATGATTCCGGTCAGAATCACGATCAGCCAGACGTGACGGCGGAGAATCGCCATCATCTCACGCGGCGTCATCACCGGCGGCGCCACCATCATGGGCCGGGCCGGGCCGACCGGCGCGATCGGTCCCGGTTGTCTCGGTTGTATCTGTCCCGTCATCCGTTCTCTCCTTCAGGGTCGGGGAACGGCCGCTTCAGGCCGCCTCCCATGCCACGATGATTCATCGGTCGTCGGCTTCGTGCGCCGAGCCGTTTGTCCCTCTCATTCAGAAACGCGTGCAATCGCTGCCTCGAGTTCTTGGCGATCCGTTTCGGTCAGGCTGTCCTTGCCGATGCCCAGCGCCCTTTCGTACGCGACCTTGGCGTCCGTCTTCTTGCCCAGGCCCTCCTGGGCCATGCCCAAGTGCTCATAGGCGTCCCACGGGGCGTCGGGCTTGCTCATCTCGTGGTAGTGAATGGCCATCTGGGCCATCCGCTCGGCCTCTTCGAAGCGACCCGCCTTGACCAGCGTGTAGGCGTAGGTGTCCATCAGCACCGGATCGTCGGGGCGCAGGTCGAGGGCCTGGCGGGCGAACGCCACGGCCTGATCCAGACGCTCGTTGTTGTCCGCCAGCAGGTACGCCAGGTTGTTCAACACCGTGCTGTTCTGGGGCTGGACACGCAGGACATCCTCCAGCGCCGCAATCCCCTCCAGCAGATACTGCTTGTCCGAGGTCTTCACGTAGGCCTGGATGAGGACATTGGACTTGTCGATGGCCAGGCGGGTCCACATGGGATCATCCTGGCCGACGATTCGCATGCACGCACTGACGTAGCCCAAGGCGGCGTTATACGCTCCGGCTCGACGGTTCAGCATGAACATCATGAGATTGGGAGACAGCGCATCGGGGTTCGCCTGGAGCTTCGTGCGGCACCACGTCTCCACTTCCGCGACGCCCACCACCTGGGACATGTTCTGCAGCACGCCCAGCATCAGCCGGTCATCCGTCCCGCAATGCTCCAGGGCCTGGTAGTACAGACTCAACGCCTGCACGCGGCTGCCCATCTTCATGTGGGCCTGGGCCATTTGGGCATAGGCCACGGCCGCAAACGGCCCCTCCGTGTGCGGGCGGGCCTCGGCAATCAACGTCTCATACTGGCGGCTTTGCAGCAGCGACTCCAGGTATAAATCAAACTTGGCCGCGTCGTCGGGCCCTTGGGGGCACTGGTTCCAGGCCTTCTTCAGGATTGGCCGGGCCGTTTCGAGCCGGCCGGATTGCATGGCGAACAGCCCTGCCCGCATCATCCAGTCGGTATCGTCCGGGAATTTCTCCAGCGTCTGCTGATAGAAGGTCCACAGAGCCTCTTCATCCGTGCGTTTGAGCAGCGCCTCCAACATCTCGCGGGCGCGGTCCGGTGCCTGGGGATCGTTCAGGGCGGCCTTGAGCTCGCCAACGGCCGCGCCGATGCGGCCGGCCCGCACGTAGGCCTGAGCGAGCTCCATCCGTATCGTCGCATTGTTGGGTTGGCGACGTCGACTGTTCTCCAGGTCCTCGATCGCTTGGGGCAGATCATTGCGCAGGCGATGAATCAGCCCGCGCAGACGCCACGCCGTCGCGTCCTCGGGGACCAACTGCAGGGTCCGATTGGCCAGCTTCAGCGC
>DSDH01000309.1 GCA_011055475.1 Phycisphaerales bacterium
GAATTGGGAGAGGGCAGGCCGTGCCAAAGGCATACGGCAATATAATGAGAATATCCGGGCGCCGGGGCCTGGTGTGTCTGTGCCTCCTGGCCGGTTCGGCCGTGGCTGATCGGCAGGTGGTGTCCTTCTGTGACGATTGGCGGTTCACGAAGGGCGACCCGGCCGACGCCGTCACGGTGGAGCTCGACGACTCCGGCTGGCAGCGGGTGCGGCTGCCACACGACTGGGCCATCGCCGGGCCCTTCAACCCCGATGAGAACGGCTACGCCGGCAAGCTGCCCTGGCGAGGCGTGGGCTGGTACCGCAAGACCTTCCGGCTCGAGGCCACCGATGCGGGCCGCTGCGTCTACTTTGACTTCGACGGCGTCATGGCCTTCCCCAAGGTCTATATCAACGGACAACTCGCCGGCCAGTGGGACTACGGCTACATGTCCTTCCGCGTGGACGCCACGGACCTGGTCCGTTTCGGCGAGGACAACCTCATCGCCGTCCAGGCCGACACCCGAGAACACGGCACCCGATGGTATCCCGGCGCCGGGATCTATCGCAAGGTGACCATGACCCTGTGCAATCCGGTGCACCTGGGTCACTGGGCCACATTTGTGACGACGCCCGAAGTCACCGACGAGCGCGCCACGATCCGCGTGGAGTCCATCGTCGAAAACCACACCGCCCACGAGGCGAACGTCCGTACGGTGCTGGCCATCCATGATCCCGAAGGGCTGCGGGTGGCCCGTCTTGAGGCCCATTTCAAAAGCCCGGCGGGCGAGGACCGTGCTGTGGGTCTGTCGGTCGTCGTTCCCCGGCCCCAGCGGTGGGACGTGGACGATCCGAAGCTCTGCCGGGCACGGCTGACGGTCCACCGCGGCGATGAGGTCCTCGACCGCGAGGACGTCGCATTCGGCATCCGCAAGTTCGCGTTCACGGCCGACGATGGATTTCACCTCAATGGCCGGCGCGTGCAACTGTACGGCGTCAACCTGCACCACGACCACGGCCCACTGGGGGCGGCGTTTTATCCCCGCGCGATGGAGCGGCAACTGCGGATCATGAAGGACATGGGCTGCAACGCCCTTCGCACCAGCCACAATCCCCCGGCGCCGGAGGTGCTCGATCTGTGCGATCGGTTGGGCATCCTTGTCTGGGATGAATGCTTCGACAAGTGGGACGCCACCGCCGACCGGCTGCGCGGAGTCGACCTGGTCGAGCACAACAAGAGACAGCTCGACAACCTTGTCCGTCGCGACCGCAACCATCCCTCCGTTGTCGTCTGGTCCATCGGTAACGAGATCGCGGACGTGGAGAACAACCGCGGCGGCCGGGCCCGCGAGCAGGTGCGGGTGCTGTCCGACTATGTCCGCTCGCTGGACCCGACGCGGCCGGTGGGCATGGGCTGCTACATCCCCTCGGCCGTCGGCACCCGCGTGCTTGAATCGCTCGACCTGACCGGGTGGAATTACGCCCGCCGCTACGCCCCGTTTCGCGAGTTGTTCCCCGACAAGCCTATTGTGTACAGTGAGTCGGCCTCGGCCCTGAGCACCCGCGGGTTTTACGAGCTGCCGCTGCCGACCGTCAAGACGGACTATTCCACCGCGCTGCAGGTGGACTCCTACGACCTGAACGCCGCCCCGTGGTCGGACATCGCCGATGCCGAGTTCCTGCTCATGGAGAAGGATCGGTTCGTTGCCGGGGAGTTCGTATGGACCGGGTTCGATTACCTGGGCGAGCCGACGCCGTTCAGCCAGGAGGCCCGCAGCTCGTACTTCGGCATCGTGGACCTGTGCGGGATTCCCAAGGATCGATTCTATTTGTACCGCAGTTATTGGCGGCCGGATGCGACGACGGTGCATATCCTGCCGCACTGGAATTGGCCGGACCGGCTGGGCAAGAACGTGCCCGTTTTCGTCTACACCAACGGCGACTCGGCCGAGCTGTTTCTGAACGGCAGGAGCCTGGGCCGCCGCACGAAGGGCCAAATCCCGCCCAGGCCGCAGGACTTTGCCCGGGGCCGACCGGCCCTCGCGGGGACGAGCCAGTTAAATGAAGGCCACGTGGCCACACAGGCCAACGACGGCGACGCCCAGACGCGATGGTGTGCGGCCGACGGCCAGGCCGAGCAGTGGTGGCAGGTGGACCTTGGTCAGGTGCGGCCAATCCGCTGCATCGCCGTCGAGTTCGAGCGGGAGGCCAAGAATTACGGCTATGCGATTCAGGTCTCCGCGGATGCATCATCCTGGACGACCATCACCGCCAAGGCCACCAGCCGCGAGCCTCAATGGGGCGGTTCGCGCGAGCAGTTCCACGAGGTGGACGCGCGGGCGCGGCACGTGCGGATCGAGTTCTCCGGCCTCCAAGGCGGGTCGTGGGCCAGCATCCGCGAATTCGGCGTCTACCCGGAAAAGGTCGAGTCGGCGTACTACGAGCCGACCTACCGCTACCGACTGCGGTGGAACGAGGTGACGTACGAGCCGGGGGAGCTGAAGGCGGTGGCGTATAAGGACGGCCAGAAGATCGGCGAGGCGGTCGTGCGAACGGCGGGCCCGGCGGCGGCGATCCGACTGACGCCCGACCGCACCGACCTTCACGCGGACGGATGCGACCTGGCCTACGTGCTCGTCGAGGCCCTCGACGACAAGGGCACGGCCTGTCCGCTGGCGGACAACAGGGTCCGTTTCAAGCTGGAAGGGCCGGCCGACATCGCCGGCGTCGGCAACGGCAATCCTCTGTCGCTGGAGCCCTTCCAGGCCGACTATCGCAAGTTGTTCCATGGCAAGGCCATGCTCATCGTTCGAACGCAGCCGAGCCGCGACGGTATGATCCGTGTCGCCGCCACGGCCGATGGCCTGAAACCCGCAATCGTTACTCTACAAGCTCGGTGATCCATGAATACACTCTGCCCGACTTGTGGACTTCGTCGTCCTTTGGCCCGTACCGTAACGTGGTTGGTATTACTCTGGCTCGTGCTCGCCTGTGCCGTATCGGTTCAGGCGCAACGGCAGATGGAATACCTCGACCGGGGCCTCGTCGCGGTTCGTACGGCTGAGAACCGCGTCTTTCTGAGCTGGCGGCTGCTCGCCGACGATCCGACTGACATCGCCTTTGACGTGTTCCGGCTGGATGCCCAAGGTGGTCGCGCCAGGATTAACCCGCAGCCGGTCCGGGAGGCGACGTGCTTTATCGACGAGGCTGCGCCGCGCAGTTCATCTCTTCACTACCTCGTCCAGCCCCGTGACGGTAGCAAGCCTCATGTGGATCAACCCGTACAGCCCTGGACGCAAGGGTATCTGACCATCCCGCTAGAGACCCCCTCGGGCTATCGGCCCAACGATGCCGCGGTCGGCGATCTTAACGGGGATGGCCGCTATGACATCGTCCTGCATCAGGCCGGACGCGGACACGACAACGCCCATGCTGGCCTCACGGATCCGCCTATCCTGGAGGCGTACACCCTCGATGGCGACATGCTCTGGCGGATTAACCTGGGCCGCAATATCCGGGAGGGGGCCCACTATGTGCCCTTCATCGTGTACGACCTGGACGGCGACGGCCGGGCCGAGATCGCCTGCCGCACCGCCGACGGCACCATCGACGGCGCGGGCCGAGTCATCGGCAACGCCCAGGCGGACCACCGCGAGGCCCGCGGTTACGTCCTGACGGGGCCGGAGTACCTGACCATCTTCGACGGCGCCACCGGGCGGGCCCTGGCGACGACCGACTATCTGCCGCCGCGGGGCCGGGTGGAGGACTGGGGCGACAGCACCGGAAACCGTGCCGACCGCTTTCTCGCCTGTGTCGCCTACCTCGACGGCGAGCGCCCCAGCCTGGTCATGTGCCGCGGCTACTATACCCGCAGCGTGCTGGCCGCCTGGGACTGGCGGGATGGGCGGCTCAGTCATCGCTGGACGTTCGACAGCGACGATGGCCAGGCCGACCACCGCGATTACCGCGGGCAGGGCAACCACGGCCTGTCGGTCGCGGACGTTGACGGCGACGGCAGGGACGAAATCGTGTACGGCGCCTGCGTGATCGATCACGATGGATCAGGCCTGTATACGACCGGCCTGGGCCACGGGGATGCGATGCACCTGTCCGATATCGACCCGACGCGGCCCGGCCTGGAGGTCTGGGGGATACATGAAAGGCCCCGCCATCCACACGGCGCCAACCTGCGGGATGCGGCGACCGGTCACGTGCTGTGGGGCCTGCCGTTGGGCGACCCCGGCCGGGGCTTGGCCGCCGACATCGATCCGCGATACCCCGGCTATGAATGCTGGGCCAACTCCTCGGACGGGCTTTACGACTGTAAAGGCAACCGCATCTCCCGGGCCAAGCCCCGTTCCTGCAATATGGCCGTCTGGTGGGACGGCGATCTGTCCCGCGAGCTGCTCAGCGGCACGGCGATCACCCAGTGGGACGCCTTGGCAGAGCGTGAATCCGTCATGCTTTATGCCGAGGGCTGCGCCGCCAACAACGGCAGCAAGGCCAACCCCTGTCTGGTGGCGGACATCCTGGGCGATTGGCGCGAGGAGGTCCTGTGGCGCACCAGCGACAACCGCGCGCTACGGCTTTACACCACGACCATCCCCACGGAGCATCGGCTGGTCACCCTCATGCACGACCCGGTCTATCGGCTCAGCGTCGCCTGGCAAAACGTCGGATACAACCAGCCCACGCAGCCGGGCTTTTATCTCGGCACCGGCATGACCCGGCCCGACCCGCCGGCGATCCGCGTGCCGGCCCCGCGAGGCTCGGCCCCCTGAACCGGGCGTGCGAAGCGATCCCACATACGATACAATGGTTCCCTGGCCCGGAGTGTACGCTGCGCCGATCCGCCCGACCCGATGCGGATCAGGCCCATTGAGACCACATGCAAGAGGATAGACCATGCTGAGCAAGCGGCGCAATCCCATGGAGCATTCACATCGGCTGGGGCTGTTGTGGCTGGGCCTGCTGGCGGCCATCGCGGCAGCGGGACCTATCGACCAATATGATGTGGTCTGGACGGCGCCCAGCCGGGATGCCTCCGGATCGATGCCCTTGGGCAACGGGGACATCAGCCTCAACGCATGGGTCGAGCCGAGCGGCGATCTGTGCTTTTACATCGGCAAGACCGATGCCTGGGGGGACAATGCCCGCCTGCTCAAGGTCGGCAAGGTGCGGCTGAGTCTGCGTCCCGACCCCTTTGACGGGTCCGCTTCATTTCGCCAGACGCTGCACCTGGAGACGGGTCAGATGATCGTCGAATGGACGCCCCGGGACCAGACGCAATCGGCCACGGTCTTGCAGGTTTGGGTCGATGCCCACGACCCCGTGATCCACGTCATAGCCGAGTCGCCGACGGCGATCCGCCTGGACAGCCGCATTGAACTGTGGCGGACCACGCGGCAGGAGCTGACGTCCCAGGAGGTCAGCGACGTGATGATGAATTGCCCGGCCCCACTGCGGGAGCGCCTGGGCCCGACCATTGTGGAGCCCGACACGGTGTTGACCGAATTGAGTCCCGGACGCATCGGCTGGGTGCACCACAACAGCAAATCCATCGGCCCGGAGCTGACGATGCGGATCCAGGGGCTGGACGACTATCCTCTGGCCGATCCGCTGCTGGGCCGCACGTTCGGGGCGGTCATCACGGCCGACCGGGCCCGGCGCCTCGACGACCTGACGCTGACCACGGAGCCGGGCCGATCACAACACGTGCGGGTCTTCGTCCTCACCGATCATCCCTCCACGCCCCGGCAATGGCGGGCGAAGGTGGACCAGCTTATCGAACGCGTCGAGAGCACCGATCCGGAGGCGCGGCAGCGCCGCCACGAGCAGTGGTGGCGGGACTTCTGGGACCGAAGCTGGGTGCACATCCGGTCCAACCGGCCCGAGCCGGGCCCGCCGCTCGTGGGGCGCAATGATCACCCGCTTCGCATCGGCGTGGACCAAGACGGCGCCAATCGCTTTATCGGCCAGATCGGCCGCGTCAGTATCCTGCGCTGCGCCTTGCCCGGCCATGTGGCCGACTTGGCCAAGGGGGACAGGCGTCCCCTTACCCGCCCCGATGCGGTGGGCACCTGGACCGATGTACCCGTCGGCAAGGTCCTAAAGACCGTTTCCCACGAGGACCTGGCGGGACCTCTTACGATCGAGGCGTGGGTTCGGCCCGAACGGATGCCCGCCTCCGGCGGGCGGATCGTGGACAAGACCACCCCCGGCCAGGACAACGGGTTGCTCCTGGACGCCTATCCGGGCAACGGCCTGCGGTGGATCACGCCCATCGGCCACATTCAGAGTAAGGATGGCCTGTCGCCGGATCGGTGGCACCACGTCGCCGTGACCAGCGACCCCGCCTTGGGCACGCAGACCCTGTATCTCGACGGCGAGGCGATCGGCACACAGACCGTGGACATGGCCGATCCGGCGTTCATCGTGTCGCGGGGATATCAACTGCAACGCTACATCAACGCCTGCGCGGGCCGGGGCCGGTATCCCATCAAGTTCAACGGCTCGATCTTCACCGTTCCCTTCCCCGGCGCGCCGGGCGACGCCGACTACCGCCGGTGGGGGCCGGGTTACTGGTGGCAAAACACCCGCCTGCCCTATATCGGCATGTGCGCATCGGGCGACTTCGACCTCATGGAGCCGCTCTTCCGCATGTATGCCGACGAGGTCCTGCCCCTGTGCGTGCACCGCACGAAAAAGTATTGCGGTCACGACGGCGCCTTTATCCCCGAATGCATCTACTTCTGGGGCGCGATCTTCAGCGAGACCTATGGCTGGACGCCGTTTGAACAGCGCCGGGACAAGCTGCAAGAAAGCGGATGGCACAAGTGGGAATGGGTCTCCGGTCCCGAGCTGGTTTTCATGATGCTGGACTACTATGACTACACCCGCGATGAGAGCTTTCTCAAGGACAAGGTGGTCCCCACCGCCCATGAGATCCTGACCTTCTTCGACCGCCACTACCCTGTGGGATCGGACGGCAAGCTCATTATGCACCCCTCCCAGGCGCTGGAAACGTGGTGGGATTGCACGAATCCCATGCCCGAAGTGGCCGGCCTGTGGGCGGTGACACAGCGGCTGCTCGATTTGCCCGAACGCCTGACCACCGCTAAGCAACGGGCCTTCTGGGAAGCGCTACGCGAGAAGCTGCCACCGCTGCCCACGCGCAAGGTCGACGGCGTTGAGATGCTTGCCCCGGCCGAGAAGTATGACCAGAAACGCAACATCGAAAACCCGGAGCTCTACGCGGTCTTCCCGTTCCGGCGGGTGGCCTTCGAGAAGGACAATCGCGATCTGGGCATCGAGGCCCTCAATCATCGCTGGGACCGTGGTCACAGCGGATGGCGACAGGATGACGTTTTCATGGCCTACCTCGGCCTGGCCGATCAGGCCAGGCAGTACGTGGTGGCCCGGGCCCGCAGCAAGGATGAGGACTCGCGATTTCCCGCCTTCTGGGGTCCCAATTACGACTGGGTCCCGGACCAGGATCACGGCGGCGTTCTAGTCAAGGCGGTCCAGGCCATGTTGCTGCAAAGCGGCGGAGACCGCCTCTTTCTCTTTCCCGCCTGGCCCAGCGGGTGGGACGTGGACTTCAAGCTGCACGCGCCCGGCAGGACGACCGTGCAGGCCAGCCTGAAAGACGGCAAGGTGGTTCACCTGGAAGTGAATCCCCCAAACAGAAAGAAGGATGTCGTCACCCCGAAATAGAAAGGACAGGTCATGAGTGAAATGCGGCCACGCCACGGGAGCGTATGCAAGGTGGTTGGACTGTTGCTGTGCCTGGCGGCCTTCGTCTGTCCGGCAGAGACGTATGAGCCGACGTGGGAATCCCTGACCCAGCACCCGGTGCCCGAATGGTTCAAGGACGCCAAGTTCGGCATCTACGCCCACTGGGGGGTCTACTGCGTACCGGCGTACGGCAACGAATGGTACCCGCGCAACATGTACCTGCAAGACAGCGACGTGTACAAGCATCACGTCCAGACGTGGGGCGA
>DSDH01000037.1 GCA_011055475.1 Phycisphaerales bacterium
CGCGAGGACTGTGTCATCATGGCCAGGGAGAGTGTTCCGAAGACGGCCACAAAAACCAGCGCCAGAATCAGAGCGATTCCACGTCGACCATATTGTCTTGCGTACCGTTTCATTCTCTTGGTCCCCCCCATGCCGACGACAAACCTCCGCCACCATAGAATATAGGAAACAATGCAGCCATTGGCCAAACGGGTCGGAGAAATGCCACAAAAAGGGGGTGGCCCCCCCTATAGGGTGCCGTTCAACGCGATTATCAGACGCCCGCAGATGTTTGGCGCCGACAGGCAGTTGACTGGATCCCCCGAACTATGTATATATAGGACCCAGTGATACGGCCGATTGGCAGAGATAACGGGGCGCGATGATGAATGGAACTGCACGGCATAGGCGGTGGCGGTGTTGGCTCGGACGGATGGCGTTGTTGTCGGTCGCTCTGGTGGCGGCGGGAGCGGTGGGGGAGGTGGTGGTCCGCCTCACGCCGCGGCTTCGGGTGAACATGCTGATGTCGCGGTCGGACGCGGCGCTTGGGGAGGTGTACCGGCCCGGACAGCGGGCACGCTATTCCACGCCCGAGTATGACCACGTCGTCGTCATCAACAGCCATGGCCAGCACGATATCGAACATACCTGGGCCAAGCCGCCGGTGGTGTATCGCGTTCTGTTTCTGGGCGATTCGTACGTCGAAGCGATGCAGGTGCCGGCGGAGCAGATTTTCTACCGGCGTCTGGAGGAACGCCTGAACGAGGATGCCGGGGTCCAGGGGGTGCGGTACGAGACCATCGGCCTGGGGCGTTCGGGCTGGGGCCCGGCCCAGGAGCTGGTGGCTCTGGAGCAGATCGGGTGGCGTTATCAGCCGGACCTCGTCGTGCTGTGCTTTCTGCCGGACAACGATTTCGTGGACAGCTATCTGCCCCTCAAGCAGTATCCCTCGATGCCGTATTTCGAGCGGATGCCGGATGGCCGGCTCGTGCCGATCCCCGCGACCCCGGACGGATTCAAGGATTCGTGGGTGTATGGCCTGTGCAAGTGCTCGCAACTGGTCTGTCTGTTGCGGCAGAACGTGGACCTCCTGCAGCAGATGCGGGCCGATGCGCCCAGAGTCCCGTTACGGCACCAGGTGTTCATGGAGGACAAGCCCGCGGCTTGGCTCGAGGCGATTGAAACCACGCTGGCCTGCGTGCGCCGGATGGAGGCCATGTGCCGCGAACGCGGTGTTGGGTTCTTGTGTGTGGCGTTGACGTCCCCGGTGGCCCTGGGCCAGGTGGACCTGAATGCCCAGGTCCAGCGGTATCCGGCCATGGGAGGGGTGGCGTTCGACCCGGCCTGGCCATACCATCTGCTGGAAGAACGCCTCGGCGGGGTGGTGCCTTATGTGTCCATGGTGCCGACGTTCGAACAACACATGGCCGCCACGGGCAAACCGCTGCATTTTGCCAAAGACGGTCACTGGACGGCCGAGGGCCACGCGGTGGCGGCCGCGTTCTTGTACGATTTCCTGACCCGAGGGAAGCTCCTGCAATCGCCCGCCGGGACCCGCTGACGGTGGCCAGATCCCCCTGAGAGATCGGATCGGCCGGCTGGTCCGGCGCACCTCTTCACGGTCCGGCTCAGCGTACGTGCCGATTCAAGACGCCGAGTCGCCATCCTGGTGGTCGAGCAAGGCCAGGACGATCCGGCGCAATTGCTCATGGCGGAAGTAGGCTTGGTTGTCGTCGGGCGACAGGTCCGCAGGGAGCATGACGAATGCGTGCGTTTCCTGGGGTCCGATTCCACCGTGCGATCCGCTTTCTATCGTGAAGCTGTAGTACGGCTTGCCCGGTCCTTGGTAGCCGCACAGGATCAGGTCGCCGGCGTCGGGATGCACGCAGGCCTGGACGAAGTCCGATACCATCTCCTCATAATAGGGCGCGGTGCGGTCGAACCACGGACCAGGGTCATCCGGCAAGACCCATTGATGCTCGGCCGTGTGCGCGATCACACGGTTCGGTGCATCGGGCTCAAAGACGATCGGCACCAGGTGCCGGTCCAGCAGGGTGCGGACGAGATCGGCCTTCCGCTTCCGCAGGGTCGTGTCGAGAAGATACACGTGCGCCATCGGCGACAGGGTGGCCGTTACTACCCGCGCTTCTTCGGGGGTGCGGCCCACGGCGAGACGAATCGCATTCAGGGGATTCCGCAGGCCGATGCGCTCCAGGAACGTGCTCTTGCCTCGCCGGGAAAGCCCCCGCGTGGCACACAGGTCCTCACACGCCTCGGACACCGCGGCTTGAAGGGATCGGCCCATGGCCGTCTCGTAGGGAATCACGTTTTCCTGGCCGTGGTCCGAATAGATGCAGATGTGGTAGTCTCTGCGGCTTGAGGACCGTGCCCGCTTCCATATCCTCCGAATGGCGCCGTCCATACCGCCCAGCGTCCAGCGGGCGAACCGCGAATCCGCGCCGCGGCGATGAGACTGCTCGTGATACCCCATCAGGTTGGCGTGAATGATGGGCAGTCCACGTGCTGCGTCGATCTGCACGCCGATGACCGTCAGCTCCCGCAGCACGACGCACATCCCCACTCGGGAGGGGATCCACTTGAGCTCTCGGAGCAGGTCATGCCCCGCGATGATGCCGCGCAGACAGTCCACCAGCGCCAGGACCATCTCCAAGCCCAAATAGGCCGCCGCCCGAACCAGAGCAGGTACCTGCATCAGCACCAGAAGCAGGTACCCCAAAGCTGGCGGCCTTCGCAGCATCTCTCCGAAGCCCAGGGCCGCGATGCAGAAATGGGGCTCTCTGGCACCGCCCGTGAAGATATTCGAATAGGCGCTGCCTTCGTCCAGCAGGGCGCGGCCTTGCTCGGAAAGCCGTGCTTCGACGTGATGCGCATCATCAGGATGGAACATCCAGCGGAGTGTGCCCTCTTGGCGATCGTAGAAAGTAAACGCCGAAACGGCTGCTCCGACGCCATAGAAGAGCCGTGCCTGAGCGGCAGGCGTATTGCAGGGCATCCCTGGGTAGACCCTATGCAGACGATAATCCTGTTTGGCCAGGAGTTTTCTCAGGAACGGCATGCGGCCCGATCGCACCGCCTCCACCAGCCGGTCGTAGGACAGCGCATCCAGTTGAATGAGGATCACGCCGTGACGGTCATCGGGCTTTTGGGAGGGCGATAATCCCAACAGCCGGACCATCCATTCGGTCAACCGAATGGCTTTCCAGAGCCGATGCAGAGCCCTGAAGATCGGGTTATGTCCCACCCGCATCAGGTTCTCCGCTCACGGCCCGCCTGATGGAGCCGGCCAGATTGCTCAGCAAGTCCCACTCCGCCTTGATTCTTTCCATAGCCACGGTCCAGGGGTCTTCATCCCGCGATCCCGGTGTCTCGCCGAGGAGACGCTGGTAGAGGTCCAACACCCGCTTGCAGCACTTTTCCATGCTGTACTCGTCGGCGGTCTGACGTGCATGGCGACACATAGACCGTCGGGCCGACTGGTCAAGCCGGGCGAAACGCTCAAGGGCCTCGGAGAAGGGCGCCGTATCTTCCGTTTTCAGGAGCCACCCGTTCTCGTCGTTGCGGACGATATCCCGCACGCCGGACCCGTCCAGGGCCACCACCGGCGTGGAGGCGGCCATCGCCTCGGCAATGACCATCCCCTGGGTTTCCGTCCTGGAGGCGAAGGCGAACAGGTCCATGGCATGATAGGCGTCTACGAGGTCCTGCCCTTCCAGGGCCCCGGTGCATCGCAGGCGATCCCGCACGTTGTGTTTGTCAAAGACGGCTTCGATCCTTGCCTGTTCCGGGCCGCGGCCGACGACCAAAAAGACGGCATTGTTATGGACTGCGCAGAATCGCACGACGGCTTGCGAAAGGAAGGCCAGATTCTTTTCCGGGGCCAGACGGCCCACGTAGCCCACCACAAAGGCCGCATCCGGAACACCGAAGCGCCGGCGGATCTGGTCACCCGCGCCGTCCGCGTACCGGTCGACTTCCACGCCCGTGGGGATACTCTCAATCGGCGTCTCGACCCCCCGCTGTCGCAGGACGCGTTCGATACTTTTGCTGGGGGCGATGACCTGATCACAAAGGTTCGCGTAGCCGACGGACAAGTCGATGACGAATTGTCGAAGGGCGGAAGCATGAACGGGGACGTAGTGCGTGTAGTCCTCGTACATCGTGTGGTGGGTGAAGACCAACGGCACGTGAAACGCCGCCGCCACCCGCACCGCGCTGTTGCCCAGCAGGAACGGGTGATGAGAGTGCACCAGTTGCGGCCGGAACTGATGCAGACGAGACCGCAAAAAAACCGGGACGGGAACAACCACGGCGAAGTCCGAGCCGTTGAAATGCTGAACCGCCGGCAGACGCACCACATCCGGCTCGTGCTTGGGGGCCCCCTCGAACCGGGGGGCAACCACCAGCACGTCGTGACCCAGGGCCCGCATGTGTTGGGTGTACAGGGCGACCGATCGCGCGACACCACCCACGTGGGGCAGGTAGGTGTTGGTCATCATCACAATTCGCATGATGACATCCGCAACCCAGAGGTTCCACCGGTTCACAAACCGGCTTGGCGTTGCTACGTACTGCTTCATCGCCGGCCTTCGATCGGCCCGTAACAACACCGATCGTCGGCCCAGCACGCCGTGCTGCAGACCGGGCACTCGGGCAGCATACCGGAAGGGGCGATTCTCGTCAAAGGCCATTTCTGATCGCGGACCGTCAGAGGGGTGTGGCGCTGTTTTCATGCGCGACCTTGGTGTCTCCTGCGCGGTCGGCCGGGGTGTGCCACGCCCCAGGACTGTGTGGACGCTGCGACTCGACGGCAGGCCGATTTGGGGACCCCGAATCAGAGCGCCTGTACATAGAACAGGGCCCGGCCACCGCAACGGGATGACCAGGCCCTTGCCGACCTGGCGTTGTGACGCGCAGTCGGTCGTTCCAGAGCAGACAGCTTACGGGCAAAGCAGACTATTACACGCGAGCCACTGGGCGGCGAATTCGGCCAGATCCTCCACGTCAATGATGCAGTCGGCGTTGAAGTCGCCGGCCATGGGTTCATAGTCGGGCATTGCCTGAGCGGCCAGACAGGGGGTTTCGCGGACGAAGATCGAGACGGTATCGGTCGTGGTCAAATCGGTATCGTCGGCCGTCACCTGGACCTCGTAGTCGCCCGTTGCGGTCAGAGTGAGCCTCATGAGCGTGGGGTCTTTCGGGTTGACCTGCTCCAGGGTAATATCACGCCCCGCGTCGATCTGCTCCCACGTCACCGTCAGCTCGCCCGTCGGCAGGCCGTCGTCCGTCACCGTTGCGTCGATCTGCACCGTGGCACTGGCCGGACCGGCTTAGGAGTTGAGCAGGACGTCTTTCAGCAGGTCCGCTTGCCAAGGCATCAGGTGGGCGACGTGGATCAGTTCCCGTACGGTTGTGGGGCGGGCGCGGGCGATGGTCTCGACCGTCGCCCGGGATACGAGCACATCGGGTGCGATCTGCAAGGTGTGCGCGATGCGGCGGCAGCGGGCCAGCAGGCGGTCGGTGCGCTTGCGAACGTCGGCCAGGTCGGGTGGCTTGGGCGTCAGTCGGCGGTGGGCGGGCCATTCATCGGGCCCCAAGGCATGGGCCTTGCGAAGGACATTCACAAGCCGGTTGCGACGCTGGGCGTTGAAGTGCCGAGGCAGTCTTGGCCCCTGGTCCAGCGGCGCGGCGGGATGGTCGCACGCCCAAATCGCCAGGGCTCGCAGGGCATCGTTGCCCAGTATCTTGAACGGGGGCAGATCGGCCTTGCGGGCCTCGGCTTCGCGCCAGTGCCAAAGCGCGTGGAGGTAGGCAAGCTGGTGGCATGACAGGTGGTTGGCGCCCTTGATGCGCCATCGCTGCGGGTCCTTCTCACGAGGCGGCAGACCAGTGGTTTGCACAAGCTGTTCGCACCATTGTCGGTGCCATTCAGTGCGTCCGAGTCGCTCAAGTTGCCCGGCCAGACCGTCGGCCAGGGACTCCAGATAGTGCGTGTCCTGCGCCGCATAGGTCAACTGGGCCCCGGAAAGCGGCCGACGCGACCAGTCGGATTTCTGCCCCTTCTTGGGCAGACTTACCTCGAAAAACTGCTCGATCAGGGCCGTCAGGCTGAATCGCTCGATACCCAGCAGCCTTGCCGCCAGCATCGTGTCAAACACCGGGAGTCTCGGCCGGAAACCAAACGAGGCGTTGAGCATCCGTAGGTCGTACCCCGCATCGTGCAGGATAACGGGCTTATCGGCGAGGAGGGCCAGCAGGTCCTGCAGATCAAGCCCGGCGAGGGGATCGATAATGAAATTGTCGCCGTCGGCGGTGAGCTGGATGAGGCAGGTCTTCTCGTAATAGTGGTGAAAACTGTCGGCCTCGATGTCAAGGGCGACGTGCTGAGCCCGGTGTAGCAGGGGCAGCGCCGCGTTCATCGCCGCGGGGTTGTCGATCAGATGATACGGTGGTGTCGACGATGCAGTCAATGCGGCGTGGGCCTTGTCAGATCATACTAAACGGACCCCGGACGCCCGGCGCGTCACGGCGGTTGACGCGATGATAGGCTCGCGCGACCCGAACGTCAACGGCGAGATCGTCCGACTCTTTCTCGGCATGAGGCGGGGTCTCCGGCGAGGCCGGTACCGTTCCTGCGGGGCTATCGGTCGGAGATCGCGCGCACACAGCCTACCCTTGGTGGGTCGGCCGTGTGGAAGGCCGCTTGACGTGATGCCCGGCGTAACCTACAGTAAGTGCATGGCTTGAAGCCGCGGAGGCAAGGAAATCCGCGAGTCCGGGAGCGCCGTTTGGGCGAAGGACTGTGCGGGGCAAGCGGACAAGGTGTCCGCAGGAGGGCCGGCGAGGTTTTCCTTCTCGCCGCCCTGCGATGGAGGATGGATTGGCGGATGGCCCGTAGATCACGAAAGAGTGCCCCCCGGAGGGGCCCGAAGCGGCCTGCGAAGCGCACTCGGCCGCGGGAGGATCGCTCTTCGGCCCTCGCGACCCCCCGGACCCGACTGTGGGCCTATCGTCTCATTGCCTCCACGGCACTGCCGTTGCTGGTGGTTCTTCTGTTGTTGGGGATCGCCGAGGGGGTATTGCGCCTGAGTGGTTACGGGTACGACGCATCCGCCACCATTGAATATGACTATGGGGGCCAGCGGTGCATTGCGGACAACGTGTCCTTCTCGCACCGGTTTTTCCCGCCGCAGATGGCGCGGGAGTTTGAGACGTTTCGTTTCACGGCCGCGAAGCCTGCCCGCACGTGTCGAATCTTCGTACTGGGGGCCTCGGCGGCCCAGGGGGTTCCCGACGGGGCGTACAGTTTTGCCCGCGTTCTGGACGTTCTGCTGCATGAGGCGTATCCGGAGGTCCGATTTGAGGTCATCAACGCGGGCATGACGGCGATCAATTCGCATGCCGTTCTGCCGATCGCGCGGGACCTGGCGCCGCGTGAGCCGGACGTTTTTGTGGTGTATCTGGGGAACAACGAGGTGGTCGGACCGTACGGCGCCGGCACGGGCCTGGTGCCGATCCGTCCGTGGCTGTGGGTGATTCGGGCGGGCCTGGCCCTGCGGACGCTGCGGGTGGGGCAGTGGGTGGCCGAACGCGCAGCGCCCGATACGGAGGAATGGCTGCGCGGCTGGGGGGGCATGCAGATGCATCTGGACCATCAGGTGCGGGCCACGGACGAGGCGTTGCAGCGCGTCTATCGTTACTTCCGGCAGAACCTCCACGATATTTGCCGCGCGGGGCTCGACGGCGGCGCGGACGTGCTGCTATGCACGGTGGCGACGAACCTGAGGGACTGCGCGCCCTTCGCATCCCTGCATCGACCCGATTGGACCGACGGCGATCGGGAGCAATGGGAGACGCTTTATGAGAAGGCGATAGAGGCGGATGAGCAGGGGCACGTGGACGAGGCC
>DSDH01000668.1 GCA_011055475.1 Phycisphaerales bacterium
AGGCACCACGCAAAGAGCGGCCCGAACGTGATGCCCCGCCCAAGGACCGCCCGCGTATCGAGCAGGCCGAGCGCATCAAGGCCGCGCTGAAGGACCAACTGGCCGCCCTGGAGAAGGCCAAGCAGCAGGGCCGCGAGGACGAGGCCCACGAGCGGGCCGAAGCCGTCGAGCGTCTGGAGGCCGAGTTGCGTGAGCTTCGCGGAGTGTCCGAGGCCCCGCCCAAGGACCGCCCACGTGAGAAGCCCGCGCCGGATCGCCCACGGGCCGAAGAGGGCCCCGCCATGATGGATCAGTGCAAGGCGATGATGGCCGAGATGCACGAGCGGGCGATGCACCGCATCGAAAAACTCGAAGCCCAGGTCGCCGAGCTCCGCGGGCAGCTCGCCCAGATGCGAAAGGCCCTTGGCCGTTTTGAAGAGCGGCTGTCGCGCTGAATCCTACTGACGATTGAACGGATGGTGCAACGGACGCGAGGTGCGTGTCGTCCCCGCCCCGGATGCCGGTTCGGGGTAAACTCTGGCGGCAATCCAGAGCCCCCACGCCCCCGGTAGGGTGGGCTGTGCCCACGCGGTTCCCGTGTCCCGGCGGGTCCTCCGGCGCTGGGTGTCATTCCGGACTTGATCCGGAATCCAGGACCCCGCGCCGTCATTCCGAGTCCGCCGCAGGCGGACCGAGGAATCCGTTCTTCCGCGTCGCGCAGCGACACCGCTTCCCTGATGCCGGTATGGCATCGAGGCTCGCGGAGCGAACCGTGCCCACGCGGGTCATCCCCGCCCTTCATACGTTCCCACGCCCCCCGGTAGGGTGGGCTGTGCCCACGCGGTTCCCGTGTCCCGGCGGGTCCTCCGGCGCTCGGTGTCATTCCGGACTCGATCCGGAATCCAGCCCCCCGCGCCGTCATTCCGAGCCCGCCGTAGGCGGACCGAGGAATCCGTCATTTTCCCCTTCTCACGTTCACACGCCCCCCCGTTCCCCCGTTCACACGCCCCGGTAGGGTGGGCTCTGCCCACGCGGGTCCCTCAGGCCAACAGCTCATTCAATCGCAATTCCCACTCGTCCTCCGCCAAGACATGGAAGTACACATCCGGTGTGTTAAGCTCTTCCCCCAATTGGCTGCGTGTGGTCTTCCGTGCGAGGCGGTTGCATTCCTTGAACACTCTCTTCTTATAATCCGTGTCCGCCCCCTCCTTCAAATGCAACCCCTTGGTCTCGACCACATACACGCGATTGTACTGCGCCGGCTCATCGGCGACGTCCGTGAAAATGAAGTCGGCATATATCTTGTGTTTCCGCCAACCCTGGATTCCGTAGTCGCGCTTTGGCACGTTACGGTACCACCACAGCAGGCGGTCTTGCTCCTCCAGATACCACGCCACTCGCTTTTCCAATTCGTTGAACTCTTCCTCTGGCTGAAAATCAAACAGCGACTGCTCGAGACGGCATCCGTCCTGTCGTGTCAGGGTCCGCACCGACCGCACCACTCGTTCTTTGGGCAGACGAAACCCGATTTCGTTGGCGATCACCACAAACCGCAATGTTCCGTCTCGCACCAGCGAGCGGAAAACGGCTTCCGAAAGTCGGTCCCGCTCCGCCTCCAACTGGCTCCGAAGCTCGCCAATGATGAACACGAAGTTGTTCGTTACCCGTTTCGCCCCATGACCTTGAACGAGCCGGTCAAGAACTCGCTTGCCAATGTCATACGCCACCCACGGGTTCGGCACGATATCCGCCAAATGTCGGGCCAGGAAAACAGGATCAAGCCTCAGGCTCCCCTCTTTCAGCGTAATCACCCGCTTCTGCCGGATCACCTCGTGAACGTCCGGCGACAAGCCCGCAACGTGTTCTTCGTCCTTCTCCTCAATCGCGCCGAGCGTAAGCGTCAAGAGCGGCCCCAGGTCAACCTGATCCCACGGCACTCGACTGACAATGTCCATCGCGTAACTCACCGGGCGCCAACCGGCACGATCGCGCATCACAAAAACAGGAAGGATCATTCGTTCAATGCTCGGCTCAAAGCGATCTCGAACCTTCGTTTGCCGGGTCTGCCCCCCACTCTTGGGCTCCCTCTCCTCCAAGACACGCCCCGCCAGATCACCCAGCCCCTCGCCCAGCAAGCCGCGTCGGATGTCTTTCAGTAGCTCGCTTCCTCGCTTCTGGTAACAGAACACGTAGCTTTCGTCCAACTCCTTGATCCGCGTCTTTTGCGCGTAGGGTTGTCGAAGAATACGCCCGACCAACTGTGTCATGCCCGTCGTCGACCTGGGATTCGTCAGAACGCACAGCACATACGCGAACGCACAATCCCACCCCTCTTGCAGAGCTTGCTTCGTGATGACGTACCGAATCCGACAGCCTTCCGACATCAGCCCGCCAACGTCATCCACCTCCTTCAGTTCATCCTTCTCGCTTGTCTTTACCGCCACTTCATCCGATGCCACCCCCAGCACCTGCGTCAAGTGCTCCCGCACGTCCTCCGCGTGAATGTGCCGACCGTCTCGCTGTTCCCGCCCGGTACGCTCGACTTGGATCAGGCAAATAGGCCGGATGTACCGCCCGCTGTTGGCGCGATATTCCTCTGCCCTTTGCTGCAACACACCAAGCTGGTTGTGACTGGCCAACAAGGTGTCTTTCCAATCCACGCTGGCTTTGTTCGTAACGTGCAGGTCCAGCTTAATCATCTCCTCCCGATCCAGTTCCAGGCCCGTAATGTCCACCAGAACGTTACTTTCCTTGGGAGGCGTCGCCGTAAGCTCCACAAGAATCGATGGGTTGAACCCCTGGAGTGTTTCCTGCGCCGTCCGACTGTACGCGCGGTGTCCTTCATCAAGAATGAGGATGGGGTTTAACAGCCGCAGGGTGTTCCCCAATGACGTCTTGATTTGTCTGCCCCAGAAGCCCCCTGCGGCCTCGAACGTATCCAGGTTCGGCACCCGCTGCAAAAGCGATCGGTTCTCTTCGATGGCCTCTTCCGAAGGAAAAAACTCGCAATACCCCCCATTATCCTTAAAGACCCGCAAGACGTCTTTACTCTGCCGTGCCGAAGATTGAAGCATCAGCATCAGCACGACCAGGTTCGCTTGTACGTCCGAGGGGCTGAAGCCCGTGCCCTTTTCCACGATCAGGGTCCGGCCCCCGCTGGCAAGATCAAGGTGCTGCCGATACGGGTGATCTCGATCCCGAAGGCTCTTCAGTGTTTGCCGATAGATTTGCGTCGTCGGCACGACCCATAAAACAAGCCCCGTTCGTCTCTTCAGGTAGTGCGTGTTCACCAAGTCGATCGTTTTGACCGCCAGGAATGTCTTCCCTCCGCCCGTGGGCACCTTCAGACAGAAACAGGGTAGTGGCCGATCCATCCCATCCCGTCGACTGGTATAGCCATGGTACAGCCCTTCCAGCTTCGCCCATGCCTTTGCGGGGAAGTCTATCCCCGCGTCGGGCCCCATGCTCGCGACGGCCCGGTCATTCACCTCTTTAAGTTCATAGAGGTGATGGAGATAGGTCCGCACCCGTTCGAGCGTCCGCTGCTGATAGTCCTTGGGCTCCATCCTACGTCACCCGCGAGTAAATCTCGAATGGCAACCACGCAAACTCGATCCCCAATGCGTCCAGGTGCTCCTGGTCCAGGTATTTCGTGGGCGCGAACACAAGCCGCCTCTTCTTTCGCAAGGGTCCCAGCTTCTTCGCCTCCTCCAGCGTCAGCGCCGTCTGCTTCAAGTAGTCCAGGTCCGGCTTGTAGAACAGATAGACGCGGTACTGCTCCGTCTCGCCGATGAAGTGCTTCTCTTCGTTGACCTTCGCCGGGTCAAATTCCTCACCTGTCGCCGTGTAGAAGATGTACCGCGCCAGGTCCTCATAGCTCGGCAGGTCCTCCCCGCTCAGAATCCCTTCCAACTCCAGTGGATCCCCCAGTTCAAAGTAGCTGAACGAACCACCGAGGCCCTCGCGCAGCTTGTCATCCTTTGCACCTGGAACACCTCGTATCACTCGGCGAACACGCTCCGCCGTGATTCTATCCGCGTAATCTTCACACTCGACCAGAATAAACCGCCGATTACCACCGTCCTCAGCATTTAAGGCAAGCGTAGCATGTCCCGTCGTTCCAGATCCCGCAAAAGAATCCAACACGATAGATTCGCCGCCCGTAAAGATGTCCAAAATCCTCCTTAGAAGCCTGCTGGGCTTCGGATTATCAAAACCCACTCCAAGCTCATTCAGTTCTTCCGTGGCTTCCTGATTGTGCCCAAACTCCTGGTGACCCCAGAAGTTGTGAGCACATTGGCCTTCCTCCTCTCGCTCAAACTTGAAATACTTCTTGCGCGGCAGACCCGTCCCGTTTTTCGAGAAGTGAATCCGGCCGTCTTCAAGAAGCGCCTTGTACGTGTCCTCAGTCCCAAGCCATTCTTCGTCATAGGTACTACCGCCAGGTGTCGTGATCTTGTATCTCGTGCCAGTTTGGTTTGCGCCAGCCTTCCACGGTTTCGTTGCCCATTCCCCCCGTGGATCATTATCGGGATTGGAGAATTTGCCCGTGAGAGGGAGCCCACGGAACGCATGCTTCCTTTTCAGGATCTCCATGTCGCGGGCATAGATAACAATAAACTCCGCGACCTTTGCAATAGGTTTGCTCTTGTCGTTAGGTTGGTTGTGCCGTCTCCGCCAGCAGACGACTTCCTCTCTATTGCCCTCGCCAAAAATCTCGTCCAGCAAGGCCAACAGAACGCCCAACTCCGTGTCGTCGATGCTAATACACAAGACACCATCTTCCGAAAGCAACTCACGAAGGAGCTTCAGCCGCGGCATCATCATGCACAGCCACTTGTCGTGCCGGGTCAGGTCTTCTCTGTCAACGACCTTCCCCAACCACTCCTGCATCATCGGCGAGTTCACGTTGTCGTTGTACCGCCACCCTTCGTTCCCCGTGTTGTACGGCGGATCGATGTAGATGCACTTGATCTTGCCTCCGTATAGCGGCAGCAGCGCCTTCAGCGCCTTGAGGTTGTCCCCATGAATAATCAGGTTGTCGTTCAGGCGCACCTTGTCGGTCAGGCTCTTTTCCGGCACGGGACACAGCCGGTGATACTTGACCTGCATATGGTAGTTGCGTACAAACGCCTTGCCTTTGAAGTCCAGTCGCGGCATGTCTCTCCTTCCGTGCCCAGTTCGCCCTCCTTTGCCCCGGTGGCAACCGCTCGCGCCAAGTATGCTCGCCTCCCCGTGCAAGTCAAGCCCTTCACCCCCATTTTCCTTCTTCGCTGCCCCGGCGGGGCCGATTCATCGCCGCCCGATGCGTGCACGGAGTCCTATCCATCACCTTATGGCCGCCTAGCCCCCACACCCTCTCTGTGAATCTCTGTGTTCTCTGTGGCTGGAAGTACCCATCCCGTGCCGTCTCACTACCGCGTCATTCCAACCCCCCCAAAGTCGTAGACCCGCCTTGGCTGGCCCGAGACGCGCCTTAGTGGGGCGGAGACGCGCCTTGGCCGGTCGCAGATGCGCCTTGGCGGCGCGGACCGAGGAATCCGTCATTCTCCCCTTCTCCCCTTCTCCCCTTCACACGTTCTCCCCTTCACACGGTCTCACGTTCACACGGTCTCACGTTCACACGGTCTCACGTTCACACGGTCTCACCCTCTCCCCCGCCACGCCGCGTCCCCGTTTCGTGCTTTGATATTAATATTTGGGATTTGTTTAGGATTTAGTGCTTAGAGCCTAAGGTATGCCCTCTGCCTCCTGTTTCCTGTCTTCTATATTCTATATTCTGTATTCTGTCTTCTTTTTTTCTTATTCTTCCCCATTTTTCCCAACTTAACAAATTAACCCCCCTCCCCCCCATCCGTCGCGTGTCGTTTGCGCGCCGTTACGAGCGCGCCGCGTATCGGTTGCGCACGATGGCGGCCCCTCTTGGCCGCGTGCTTTCCACCGGGAAATATCCGGTTCTTGGCCGAAGAGAACCGTTTTCTTTCCCCATCTTCACAGACGGAGCATTTTTCATCTTGACACCAACCGCCCGCAATCTGCCCCAAATCCGCCGATTTCACTTGCAGAACCCCCTCAAAACCGCCGAAAATGCCCGTATGAACGCACAAATAAACCATTGCTGGAGGTTTACGATGAAATTGTCTGTCTTCACAGCCGTCGCGCTGGCCCTGCTGACCTGCACCGCCCCCGTTTTCGCCGAGGATATCACCGTTTTTGACGCCAACAGCGTGATTTCCGCCGGCCAAACCTTCGACACCGTCGTCGTAAAAGGCCCCGATACGGTCCTCAAAATCGACGGCGCGACCGTGACCAAGCTGATCGTCACCGACGCCGCCCGCGTGGACATGTCCGCCGGAAGTATCCAGGAGGCCTACACTTACGATCAGAGCACCCTGAACGCCACCGGCGGCACCCTGAGCTGGGCCGAGGTCTTCCAGGGCTCCACGTTCATCCTGGCCGGATCGGCCAACTGCGTCTCCATCAAGGCCGCCGAGTGCTGCGCCCGCGTCATTGTCGATGGCCCCTCGGCCTTCAGCGGCGGCGTTTCGGTCGCCGGCGCCCGCTTCGAGATGCGGGACGGCACCGTCACGGGCGTAAACCTGTTCAATGGCGGCATCGGCGACATCCACGGCGGCCATATCGAGTTCCTCAACGCCGAGCGGGCCGGCCAGGCCTATCTGTACGGCGGGCAGATCGACAATCTCACGGCGATCTACGCCGAGCCGGGCCGTTTTCACGTGATCGGCCACGATTTATCGGCCGTCTCGTATGGCGGCGCCCATGGCCGCGGACAGGTCGAGGGCTTCTGGAATAACGACGATGCCTTCGTTATCCCGTTCAACGACACGGCCGTATACGCCTTTTTGCGACTGTACGATGGGGTGATCCCGCCGCGATGCGTGGATCAGCCCGGTGCGGACATCACGGGCGATTGCAAGGTCGATTTGCACGACCTGGCCGAGCTGGCCGGCGACTGGCTCAAGTGCGGCTTGGCGAACCCGGACGACTGCCTGGCCAACTGAGCGCCCCCCGACAGCGTAATGCCGGCACCCCATGACGCCAGCCACCTGCACGGACCACCTTGCGGTCCGGACAACCTCGATCCATCCAGGCCCACCGCACGTCGCACACGATGAACGTGGCGTTCAAGGGGCTCAAGGTCGATGCCCTGTGGGACGCGGCGGAGACGCCGGTCGAGCAGCGGGTGGTGCGCGTGCGGGCGGAGGTGTCGAGCCCTTGTACGACGACGTTTCCGCGGCAGGAGGTGATTCGGTACGATGTGCCGGCGCGGGGGTCGCTGCCGCGGTTTCGGCTGACGTGGTACAACGGCGCCGGCGGGGTGCCGACGCACCGCGCGTCCATTGAGGCGATGCTGGGGTACCGGCTGGACTGGGGGGACGCGGGCGAAAAGCGCTGGGCAGACCACGCGGGCTGCCTGCTGGTGGGCAGGCAGGGCAAGCTGCATTCCAACGGCCACAACATGGATTACAGGCTCCTTCCGGAGGAGGCGTTCGCGGGGGTCGAGCCGCCCGTGCGGCTGCCGCGGTCCCGCGGGCACGAGCAGGAATGGCTGGACGCGGTCCGCGGACGGGGCGAGCCGATGTCCGCGTTTGGCTATTCGGGCAAGCTGGCCGAGTTCGTGCTGCTGGGCAACGTGGCCACGCTGGTCGAGGAGGCGATTGAGTACGATCCGGTGACCGGCCGGGTCGTCAACAGCCCCACGGCCGATGCGCTGTTGCGGCGAGAATACCGCCAGGGGTGGTCGCTGTAGCGAGGGCGGGCCGTCTCACCCGCACGCCGGCGTCGAGCAGGTCCAGGCGGCGGCCGGTGAAGAAGTACGGATTCGCGACGTTCGAGCCGCCGCCGTCGGCCACCGCATCATCGGCCGTGAACCACGTCTGGTCCACGCCGTACGCCG
>DSDH01000442.1 GCA_011055475.1 Phycisphaerales bacterium
GTCTTGCCGTCGCCCGTGCCCGGCGAGGTGACCAGCAGCGTCCTGGCCGTCCCTTCGGGCACGCCGAAGAACACGGCGGTCCGCACCGTGCGATAGGCCTCGGCCGTGACCGAGCCGGCCTCCTGCTCGACAATCTGCCCGCAGGCCTGCACCGACCGGCGACGCCCCATCGAGGGCACCGAGCCCAAAACCGGCAGACCCAACAGGACCTGAATCTCCTCGGTCGACCGCAGACGGTGATCCATCATCTCCCGCCCCAGGGAGACGCCGCCACCGAGCATGAGCCCCAGGGCCAGGGCGATCGCCATCACGCGGGCCTTCTGCGGCTTGGATGGCTTGTCTTCGACCTGGGCGACCTCCAGGATCGAGATGTTCAAGGCCCCCACGTCCTCGGTGATGTTCAGCTCCTTGATGCGGTCGTCAAGGATGTCCGACAGCTTCTTGGACTGCTGCCAGTCCGACTCCAGCAGCATGTACTGGGCGAGTTGTTCGTTGAGGCCGATGGCCATCTCACGCTGCGCCTCAAAGTGCCGGGTGACCTCCTCTTCCCGCTGCCGCGCCGCCTCATAGTCCTGCCGGGCCAGAGCGACCTGCACGGTGGCGAACTCCGCATCCAGACCCTCGATACGTTTCTCCGTGGTCTCGATCCGGCGAAGCAGATGTTGAATCGAAGGGTGATCATCGGTCAGCCGCGTCCGCAGGTCCGCCAGGGTCACGTGCCACTGGTCCAGCTCCTGTCGAAGCCGCTCCTTTTCGCGGGTCGTGGGTGTGTACATCGTCCGGGCCATCTCGGCCCCCACCTGCTGACGCAGGCCGACCGGGTCGGCCGCCATCGCCTGGATCATCTCGTAGCGGCTCTTGGCCTCAATCGTGGCCAGCTGCGCCTGGGTGACGGCCTCGGACAGCCGGGCCAGGCGATCCAGGATGATGTTGCCCCGCGTGCTCTCAAAGGCCAGGCCTTCGTTTTCCCGCTTGAAGTCCACCATGGCCTTGAGCTTTTCGCGAAGCTCCTCGTTCACCCGGACCTTCTCCTTGCGCAGGATGTTCAGGATCTCCGTGGAGGTCGTCTGCTTCTGCGTCGCGTGGTAATTGATGTACGCATCCACCAGGGTGTTGACCAGATGCGCCGCCTCGGCCGGATACGGCGAATCGAACGCCACACTGATGATGTCGTCCTTCTTGCCGACCTCGACCTGGACGTTCTTCTTGAGGTACGCCACAACGTTGTCCACGTCGCGGAACGTCTGCATGCTCCGAACCGCCGGATCCTCCAGGGCGCTGCGGATGATCGGCGTGGACCGCAAAAGCTCCGCCTGCGTGTAGAGGTAGTTCTTGGACTGGGTCATGACCCCTTCGGTCTCGCTGAGGATCCGCGGGCCGGCCTGTTCGACGTACAGACGGGAGGTGCTGGTGTAAATGGGCGCGGCCTTCATCACGTACACGAATCCCGCCGTCAAGACCAGCACCACACACAGCAGAACCAGCCAGCGATTCCGCCAAGCGATTTCAAAGAGGCTTTCCGAGATCCCGGCAGCCCCAGCCGGCTCGCCGGCCGGGATCTCACCGTGACCCAGTGCACTCTCGCCACTCGGTCCTTTGGGTGGTATGGAATCAGGCATTGTTTCAGCTCCTCCAGCCGGCGGCCGCGAGTCGTCTTCGGCCCCTAGTCATACCGCCGCAGGTCCTGGCCTGTGTAATGGATGTACGTCGCGCCCACCGCCGCACGGACGGACAATATCTGCGACAGCAACAGGTTCAGGTGCGTCCTGGCGGTCTGCTCCACCGCCACGATGTCGCCGGGCTTGAGCGTAATGGCCGGCGCCCCCACCAGGGACTTGCCCTGCAAGGGAAAGCTCGCATCGACGAGTTCGCCGTCCGGGCCCTGCCGATACACGCGGACGTACCGCGGATCGGCGATCGGGTCGACACCCCCGGCGAAGGCCAGGGCCTGCATCAGGTTATACCGCGTATTCGGCGGATACGGAAACGCACCGGGCTTGTTGACCAGCCCGACTACCGTGAACGTCTCCGGCGCCAGCGGCTCCACCTCCACGCGGGCCCCCTCCGACAGCGCCACATCCGTAAACGGAATGTTCGTGCCCTTGACCGGGAGAATCAGAGGCTTGACCCCGCCACCCGATTCCCACCGACCCGCGACCGCCGGTTCGGCACGGGCATCCGGTGCGTCGTCGGGGCCTTCGGTGTCGCGCCGGCGAATCTCGGCCATCAACGCCTTATCCGCCGAGCCGGGCTTGAGCAAATCGGCCAACTCGTTGAGCCGCAAGGTCACGAAGTCCCGCGAGATGCCGGGAAAGGTCTGATGCAACCGGGCGATGAACCCCTCCCGCTGCGAGGGGTCCGTGACATCCAGCCGCTCCGAGTACAAGAGCCCCGTCTCATCCCGCACAAACAGCATGCCCTCGTGACGGCCCCCGCTCTGCCGGAAGGCCAACTGGACCGGCACGGGCAACGGACCGCCGGACTTGGACGCCGTCGGATCGGCCTCGACGGTCGGCTTGACAGGCACACGACTCTGGCCATCCCCGTCATGGATGAAAATGACACCGGCGCCGTCCTCGGCAATGCCGCCGGCGGCCATGATCAGCGACACCAGCGACATCTGGTCATGGGGCAACGCGTATACCCCCGGCGCCTCCACGGCTCCGGTGATCGTGACCTTGAACGCCCGAGGCTCGGCCACCGTCACCACAATCGAAGGAGGAAGCGTCGTGTACTTCGGGTAGAAGGCCGCAATGATCTGGCCTTCCACCTGCGCCACGGTCCGGCCCGCCGCCTCGACCGCGCCGATGACCGGCACCAAAATCGTGCCATCCTCCCGAACGCGACATCGATGCACGAGGTACGGCGATGCGGTAGACACCGCTCCCTGAGGCGCGGCACCGTCCTGCAAAACCGCCGGAAGCTGCACCTCCAGCAGGTCCCCCGCGATCAGGGTATACTGCCCGGTGTGGTTCCTGCGCGAGGCCAACAGCCGCCCCACGTCGATCTCGGGCTGAATAGGACCGGCGTTGCGGAACTCGGCCAGTTGCTCTGCCGTGGGGAGCACAACACCGTCGCCGCAGCCGCCGGGCATTAAAAACAGGCCTCCATACGCCACGGCGACGGCCAACGAACGCGCCCATCTTGCGAAGTTCACGTACACGTCCTCCTTCCGCCGGCGACGTTATCCCCACCGCGCTGACGGATTGCTTGGGGGTTCAGCAAATCCTCCCTGATCCGCCCCGCCGACTACAACTGGTACACATACGGCTGGAAGGGGCTGCGCACCGGTGGCCGATACGGTATCCGCACCCACAGTCGGGGGGTCGTGATCGGCGCCGGGATCACCACGGGGGGTATCGGCACGTCCACGAGCTCCAGCGTGAAGGGATCCAGATAGCCGGCGTCCTGCTGTCTGGCTCGGTCCGGCCCGGGGGCGTTGCCCTGGGCCCAGAGGGTTCCCACCAGACCGGCCGTCACAGCCACCGCGGCAATCGTCATCAACGTTTTCCGTGACAGTCTATCTCGTAGCATGTCCGTGTCTCCCTTCACTCGGCCAACCAGTGCTTGGCCAGGATCGTCAAATCGTTGAGGTCGATCGGGCCATCCCCGTCCAGGTCGGCCCGGGCACATTCACAGCCGCTCGTCTCAGCCTTCCAGCACCGCGACAGGGCCGCCAGATCCAGCAGGTCCACGCGGTCGTTCAGGTCCAGGTCGCCGGGCACCACTAACTCATTCAACGCCAGCAGCATCTCGCCGGCATAGAGGAACCGGGGCGGGCTGTCTTCGCATAGATGGCCCCACACCGAGCCGTCGGCCCGGATGCCTCGCAACAGCGCCGCCCGGGCCCGCGTGGCCCCCTGCCGGACCAGCGGCAGATCGTACCGCGCCGCAGCCGCCGCCAGCCCCATCGCTCCGAAGACCGTATCCTCCGTAAAACCATACCCCGGGGGTGGGCCGCCTGCAGCGGTGTGATCAAACCGCCAATAGAAACTGCCCGCCGCACAGCCACTGCCCTCCGACACCTGATGGCTCAGCAACAGGCCGGGCAGGTCCGCCAGCTTGACACCCTCCCAGAGCGCCTCGCCGGTCTCATCGGGATCCACCAGCGTCGCGTCCAGAGGACCGGTGTGGGCCAGGGCCCACGTCGCCATCCCCAAGGCCAGCACCGGCCAGTCGGCCGTGTCGTCGCTGACGCGCGAGAGATACTTGATCACGGCCTGGCGCCAGATCGCCTTATCCGTGGCGTCCGCCGCATGCGCCGCCACCGCGTGCATCGCCAGGTAGTACACCGCCGTCGATGGCTCGGTGCCGGTCTCGTAGTAGGCGATGAACCCCGGCGTGCCGCCCTCGCCGAGACCGACATTCTCGTAGAAGTCCGCCAGGGCCTCGGTCCACGCGTTGGGCGGCGACCCTTCCATGTCGCCCAGCAGGGCCACCGCGTAGGCCTCATCGCCGTAGCCGTAGTAACCGCCGCTGTACACGTTCACCAGCTCGCCCGCCAGCAGCGCCGCCTGCGCATACGACGCCTCACACGTGCGCCCGTAAGCCGCCGCCAAACCCGCCCCGATCGCCCCGGTAAACACCACCTCCTCAGGCCAACCGCCGGTGTCGTCCCCCGTCTGCATCTGACGGCTGACGAGATAATCGCCGACCCGCCGCAGCCCATCCCCCGTGCTGCCGACATCTCCCAACACCCATGGACATACGATCCCCACGATCACAATGGCCGCTCTACACCCGGTCCTCATGAGCCTTCCCTCGCCCCGTTCATTCGTTGAAGGCATCCCGCATTGACCGCCGTGAGACTGCCCACGGAACGCCACCGCATTTCATGATGAATCGCACATTCTAATAATTATCTTACTACTGTATTGTTTGTGCTCCGCATGTCAAGATACTATATGGATTTTTACCCCACATGATCCTGCCATACATAATGGGCCGAATCGACGCCGTTGCACTTGCGAGCCAGAGAAGGTGGCGGCGAATCGATGAAACCCGTGACGCCCCACGTCACTGCAGAACGGTCTTGTCACCCTGAGCGCCCGGCCCGCGGTCACCGCGTGACACCCTCCAGGGCAGGTTCTCCCAAGACGAACCGGGCTCGGATGCAGCGCACCAACCACTCCATGGAAGAGGGATTCAGGTCGCCCATCAGGTAGAATAACGGCGTGGCCGGACCGCGAACACCCTGCTTGACTTCCGTGCCTGCCCACTCGAGTGTCCGGATATCCGGCGCGCCCCCTGCGCAGGGGCTCTACGATTGGATGCCGCCCTTGGAAAGCCACATTCGTTCGATCTGCTCAAGGCTCTTGCCTTTTGTCTCCGGTACGAAATACCAGAAGAAGACCGTCGCCAGCGCGCAGATGCCTGCGAAGGTCAAAAAGCCGGTATGCATCCCGTACCGCGAGACGTACCACGGGAAGAAAAAGGCGCTGACCCCGTTGGTGCCCCAGTTGCATAGGGTGGCGATTGACGCGGCCCTGGCGCGGATGGCGTTCGGGAATATCTCGGGCGTCAGAACCCAGATGACGGCACAGATCGACAGGGCGACACACGCCATGTAGACGCCCAAAACGATCACGATCAGGACGCCCGTATCCCGACCGGACAGAAAGAGTCCGCCGGCGACCGCCAGTGAGACAGTGACCATCGCCATGCCGACGATCAGGAGCGGACGCCGCCCGAGATGGTCAATCACGCACAGGGCCGCGATCGTGAAGACCAGATTAATCACGCCCAGCAGCACCTGGTACTGCAGGGCTCCGCCGACTTCAAAGCCGACTTCCTCCAGAATGGAGGGGCCATAGTACACGACGATGTTCACGCCGGTCAGTTGGCCGAACACGCTGAGGCCCACGCCGACCATCAAGGCCGTTCGAAACCCAGGGCGAAACAGTTCCCGCAGGGTCCCTTCCTCGGCTTGCAGGGTCTCCTGGATGGCGGTCTTCTCCCGCAGGGCCGCCGCCGTACCGAGCACCCTGGCCAACACGGCCGAGCCGCGTTGCTCTTGCCCGGCCTTCAACAACCACCGAGGACTTTCGGGAGCCGCCAGCAGCAAGAGCATGAAACACGCCGCGGGAATCATTTCGGCACCGAACATACTCCGCCATACTTCCTCGATCACAATCCATGACAGAAACCCCTCCACGTACGCCGACCGCCCCCACGTGTCAGACAGGCGAAGTAGCGACCAGTTGGACAGATACGCCAGGAGGATTCCGATGACGATGGAAAGCTGGTAGAGGGCCACCAGACGCCCGCGCACGTCCGCCGGCGCGAATTCCGAGATGAACAGCGGAGCCAGAACCGAGGCGATGCCCACCCCTAGTCCCCCGATCAGCCGGGCGACGATAAGCACCCCAAAGGTGGGGGGAACGGTCGAGCCCAGCGCGGAGATGAAGAACAGAAACGCGGCAAGGATCAGGATGGGCTTGCGACCGAACCGGTCCCCAAGCACGCCGGCGATGGCGGCGCCAAGGATGCAGCCTACCAGCGCGGATCCCGTGAACCACCCCACTTGCAGTTTGCCCAGGGAGAACTGGGCCTCCACCATGTTAACGGTGCCTGAAATGACGGCGGTATCGAAACCGAACAGAAGCCCGCCGATAGAGGCGGTCAGGCAAATCAGACCCAGGTACAACCAACGGCGACCATCCTGCGTTTTCATGTCGACTCCCTGATTCTGTGGGGTTGGCGGCCCGACCCTCATCGGAACGCCAGGGCCTTTTCGACCAGAAGCTGGTAATTCGCAAGCACACGAGGCGCGATATGCCGGCCGTACGGACTGGCCGACGGCATCAGCACAAAACCCCGTCCGGGACAGCAGGTGCCTTCATGCAGGGCCCTGTCGACGAGGGGTTCGAACTCTTCGGATGGCAGGGCCTCCAGATCGGCCATCTCGATATTCCCGAACAGGACGATGTCCTTACCGTACTCCCTTCGGACGTACGCCAGATCCACGTCGCCTTGGGGGGGCGGCTCAATCGGATCGATGGCGTCGACGCCCATCTCCACCATGGACCGGAGGACGTTTCGGATTCGGCCGTGACAATGAAGACGCACCCATCCGCCATGGCGGTGTATCGCATCGATCATGGGTGCCGTGTAGCGGCACACGTACTCCTCGAACAGTGCGGGCGGCAGATAAGGTTCACAGGCAAACTCCGCCCCGTAGATGCGCCACAGCCGACCCGGACATTCCCGCGCCACCCGTTTGGTTCGGGCGTGGATGTATCGAGCACATTTCTCCACCAGCCGGTGGACCAGGGACGGCTCGGTCATGGCCCAGACGACAAAATCCTCCATGCGCAGCAGCGTGGCGGCGGCGCACAGCGGGTCCTCCGTGTCGATCATGACCAGCCCGCGGTCGCCCAGGTGCCGCTCTTCCTCCAGCAGCGCCTCCGGGTGGATGTCCTCGGCAAACGCCTCATCGGGGATGTGAAGATAGGCGTTGACGTCGTCCGGACTCTTGAGCAGAGGCTCGACCGTCCAGATCGTGTCGATGTCGCGCTGGCGTTTGGCCAAGGAGGACATCGTCCGGCCGTCCACGGTGACGGTGGTCCGCGTCCAGCGGGCATCGGGCTCCAGGACGTGGTTTACTTTGAAGAACTCGGCCCGGGCGGAGGCGGCCGTTCCCCCCTGTCCTGCCCATGATTCGTGCGAATGGGCCCTTACGGGACTGCGCATCCGGATCAGGTCGGTGTGGGCCTCGGCCAGATCAATCAGGGGCTTCCACGAAGGATCATTGTACACGTTAAAGGGATCGTATCTGTTTAGCGGGTGGTCCGCTCAGCGTGTCGGCGCCGGCAGGAGTTGGCGAACGAGAAGCGGACGCTGGCTGCGGGGTGTGCAGATGAGGGTCGAAAGAAACGACAAGGTGTCCA
>DSDH01000340.1 GCA_011055475.1 Phycisphaerales bacterium
CATGAACTCCAGGGCCTTCTTGATGTTCGCCCAGTTGCGCTCCAGGAAGCCCTTGTCGGTTGACATCTGGTGCTCGCGCAGGGCCTTCATAATGCCGCCGGCCTGGCTGTCGGCCGCCCACATTCCCCAGCCCTCGCCGCGGAACCGCACCATGCCCGTCTCGGCGACGAAGCCCGTCTCGGAGTTATAGTCCTGCATCTCCCGCACGCTGCGCTCCAGCCGCGGAAACAGCCGGGCCATCGCGTGCTCGTAGTTCCATACGTGGGCGCACGTGCCGTGGCAACAGCCCACGCCCTCCCACGCCCAGAAGCGGCCATTCTTCCACCATTGGCAGGTGCCGGTCGCCAGTGTCGAGAGCGTCGAGCCCAGCCGGTCCAGCAGCCAGTACGGCAGTGTCGAATCGTAGTACGTCGCCGTCCACTGCCGCGTGTCCTCGACCAGCCGTGATTCGTGGATCGAGATGTAGCGGGCCACCTGCGCCGCATCGCCGAAGCGGTTGGCGTAGAAATGTCCCGTGAAGCGCCCCTCGTACAGCCGATTCGGAAAATGCCACGAGGCGATCAGCGTGACGTTTTTCTCGGCCCCCGGCGCCAGGGCGAACTGCTTGCCGACGGCCCCGCGCAACGATGTGCCGAAGGGCCGCTCGGCGGAACGCTCCTCGGCGAGCCGCCCGTTGAGGAACATCCGTTCGGCCGCCGGCCCATCGGGCAGGGCGCGGCTGCTGACGACCCCCTCGTCGCCCAGCACCGACAGGGCCATCGTACCATGATCGACCTGCTCTTCGATCTTGCCTGCATAGCCCGATCGGGTGGTGTCGCTGAACTCGATCTGATCCACGTTGATGTGTCCCCAGCCGCCGCTCTCGGCGTCGACGATCTCGAGGCGTGCCCGCCGGCCGACCAGGTCGCGCACGTTCCAGCTTTTCCACGCGAGCTTTTCCTGGTTTTCGCCCTTGGCGGTGCGGACCACCTTGCCGTCGATGAGGAGGTTCACGCACGTCTTGCCCGTGTGGGCCCCGCCGCCGACCAGCAGGTTGATAAAATCCCGCTCGATCGTGAACTCCGGCGAGGTCAACTTGCCCTGCAGGCGGTCGTCGCCGCCCAGGTAGGTATTCACCAGTCCCTTGCCCAGAAAGCCGCTGACGGTCTGCTGGTTGGGCAGCGTGCCGCGGGCGGGTCCCGTGCCGAACGCCTCGCCCTCGACCGTCCAGTCGCCGTAGTCCTCGCCTTCGAAATCGGCGAACACGATCGGCTCGCGCTGGACGCTTTTGACCTCGGCGCCCTTGGCCCGACACAACACGGTCGTCGCGCCGTTACCCGTCTGGACCTCGTTGAATCGCACGCCGCCCAGCTCCTGGCCGCTGTATCGGTTGACCGCGTTTTCCAGCCAGCCGGCCAGCGTGATCCGCAGCGGCAACGAGGAGCGATTGCGCACGGTGTACCGCAGGATCGTCGCGGGCAGGGCCGAATCCTCCTCGTTGAGCGGGATGAACGGCGAGAACGCCTCCAGCTCGACCTCCACGGGCACGCCCTTGTCGCGGTAACGAACCGTGGCCATGGGGTATCGGCCGCAGAACTCGACCTCGTCGAAGCCGCGTCCGTCGAGGGTGCGAACCATCATGCCCTGGGGGCTTTCGATCCGCAACGCCGCGCCCTGATCCAGGCTCAGGTCCGGCGTGCGGCCGGCCTGGTAGTTCGTCGCCCCGTAGCCGCTGAAGTTCCGCTGGTTGAAGATCTTCCAATCAGCCAGCCGCCCATCGCCGGTCAGGTACACCTGCCCGGCGCAGACGCCGCCGACGGGCATGGCGATCGTCTCAAGCTCCTTGCCGCGGAACACCTCTTTGCGGCCGCGGGCGGCCAGGGCCTGAATCCACGCGGGTTTGATCTGCTTGTCGACCGGTACGAAATGGTCCGATGCTACGCCCGGCTGGGCGGCCGTGCAGAACAAGGGCCGCATCCACCCCACCGCCGACAGGCTCAGTACGCCAAAGCCCGCCGCCCGCAGGAAATCCCGCCGATCCAGCCCTTCAGGAGGGCCGGCCTGTTGCTCGATCCCCCGTCGCTTGAAACCCAGGTCCGCCACACTCACGTCGTTCGAGGCCATAGCACATCTCCTCCGCTCACGATCGTTGTCTTGCCGTTTCAAGCCCACCACCGGGCCCGCCTATCTTACCCAAAATCGTCCGCCCACGCACGGTTTTTGGGCCCGGGTACTACCGTATATGACTGCAACGCTCTGGATTGACCTTGGCTCCGACGGGACCCCTTGCTCGTAGGTACGTGCGCACACCTGTCGCGGGCGTGAAATGGTCCATTCGGCATGGAGAAATCACACGCGGTGCTGCCCCTCATGGGGCCGGCGCTCGATTGGCCCTGCAAATTCGGGTATTTCCACCCGTCATACATGCAAGATTTGGGCGGATGGCGGCCATGAAGCCAAGGCACGCGAAGTCTATTCTTTCTTTTCGAGCAGGCCCTTGAGTCCTTCGCCGACGTCCTTGAGGCCCTCGCCGATCTCCTTGGCCTTGTCGGCCGCCTCGGTGGTCATCGCTTTGCCCTTCTCGGCAAGGTCCTTTCCGGCCTCGGCGCCGTGCTGCAGGGCCTCCTGGCCGCTGAGCATCAGCATCCGGCCCGACTCGCCGAGGATGGACTTCATGGGTCCGATCAGCTCCGTGGGCAGCATGTCGCCGCCTTGCTCGATGATCCCGCCGGCGATGGCCACCATGACGCGGGCCGTCAGCTCGGCCAGATCGAGCTTGCGGTCCGTGCCCAGATCGGTCATGCGAATCGGCTGGAGGGAGAACTCCACATCCTGGGCCCGGCCCGGCAGGGGCAGCAGTTTGGCCTGCACCTTCACATCATTGATGAGTAACTCCCCCACGTGAAGCGGCTTGCCTTGGCCTTGTGTGTCTTGCGGTTCCCGCTCGGCGATCGTGCTGAGCAGCTCCTGCAGATTGTTCTTAAGACCCTTTTGTTCGAGGACGACGACGGCCCCCTCCAGACGGATCCGGTCGATCTGCACGGGGTTGCCCAGCAGGCCCGACCACTGCGTCCCCACGCGTCCGCGGTCCAGCTCCAACAGGTGCGGGCGGGTGTAGCCTTCGGGGTTTTCGATCCGCAGCTTCTCCAGACTCACGTCGGCCCCCAGGATCGCCAGCGATGCACCCTCCAGTGTCACGCCCACGTCCAGCGCCCGCGAGCCGGCGGTCTCCACCCCCAGCTTCACGGCTCGGCCGGCGAACATGGGCACGGCCAGCACGAGGATGATAATCAGGACAAGCAGGGTGATGCCGCCGCGCACGATGATCTTCTTGGCCTTTCAGGTCATGTAATTTGCCTTTCCTTACGTATTACGGCCGCTCATTTAAGGGCGTCCAACAGCGCCTTCTGCACGGGAAAGCCCAACTGTTGGGCGATCTGCGCGTGCTTACGGGCCAAGTCGTACTGTTTGAGCATGTAGCAGCAGATGGCCAGGGCGTTGTGGGCCGCGGCCATTTGCGGGTCCAGCTCGATCGCGTAGAAATATTGGTCCCGCGCCAGGTCGTATTGCTCGTTGCTGGCGTACGCCACGCCCAGGTTGTACCGCAGGCCGGCGTTGTCCGGCTGGTGCTCCAGGGCCCGGGCGTACAGGACGACGGCCTGATCGTACTGCTTGAGCTTGACGTGGGCATTGCCCAGGTTCTGCATCGCGGCGACCATGTCCGGCGCGATACGCAACAGGGCCTGATAGGTCTGGATCTCATCGGTGGTCATGTCGCTCCGGGCGTAGCACTGGGCCAGCCCGAAATAGGCATTGGCCTCGGCCGGGTCCTGATCCATCGCGATGCGGAACTGCTCGGTCGCCGCGTCGATCCGTTCGTCGTCGAGGTAGCAGAATCCCAGGTTGACCCGTGCGGCGACGTGGTCGGGCGCCAGCTCCAGCGCCCGCGTGTAGGCGGCTACGGCCTTCGGTCGGTCCTGCGCCAGGCGATAGGCGTCGCCGAGCTGGGTGTAGGTCGCCGCGTCGTCGGCCCGCAGGCTCAGGGCCTTTCGCAATTGGCCGATCGCGCGATCCGCCCGGCCTTGCTCCAGGTACGCCTGGGCCAGGTTGCGGTGGGCCTCGACGAAACGCCCATCCAGCCGCAGCGCCATCTGGTAGTACGCTACGGCCTGGTTCAACTGCCCCAGCCGGGCGTAGGCGTTGCCGAGGTTGTTGTAGGTCTTCGCATCGGAGCGGATGATCCGCAGGGCCGACTCGTATTGGGTGATCGCCTCCTTGACGTGGCCCTGCTTGAGGTAGATGTTGCCCAGGTTCGTATGCGCCTCGCCCAGCCCGGCGTTGATCTGGACCGCCCGTTCGAGAGCGACGCGGGCCTGCTCGATATCGCCGACGGCGTCGTAGCTGTTGCCCAGGTTGTTAAAAAAGCAGCCCAGCGTTTCGGTCTTGGTCAGATTCCGCAGGTAGATGCTGTTGCCCCCGCCGGGCACCTGAAACTTCTCGGCATAGTGCTCATCGGTTGCGCAGCCGCCCCGGCTGGTGGTCTCAATGTTGTAGCGGCTGCGGCCGTCGTCGTAGCGCACGAAGAAGTGCCCCGGCACGACCACGCCGTAGACGGGCATGCCGATCCGTTCGGCGATGGACATGTAGAGGATCGACAGGCTCAGGCAGTAGCCCCGCTTGTTGTCCAGCACGGAATGCAGGAACAGGTCCTCGGGGTTGTCCGCTGTCGGCACCGTAGCGAACCCCAGCTCGTCGAAGAGGTATTCGTTGATGACCACCAGGGCCCGGGCGTCGGGTCGCAGGCGCCGCTGCTCCAGGCGTTTGAGCACCTCCTCGGCCATCTCGTCCACGCGGTCCCGGTAGCGGTACATGGATTGCGAGGTGCCCCATTGCCGCGAGAGCGACAGGGCCGCGGTGCACAGGTCGATTTCCTCCTCCGGCAGGCGGAGCACCTGCTCGATGGAAAAGACATTCAGGCCGCGCTTGTCCGCGTTGGCCAGCCGGGCGGCCTGGACCCCCGCGGCGCCCAGCCCCACGACCGCGACGAACCCCAACAGGACACCTCGCCTCATCCCCCCTCGTTTCGGGCCCGTCGTTTGCGCCCTCATGCTGCCTCCTTGCCCATGATCGCTACGCGGTCGGTCCCTGCAGGCGACGCAACACCTCGCTGCACGACAGGCCGCGGATGGCCAACTGCTTGCGGCTGCTGCCGTGCCCGGTCAGGATCGCGATGTCGTTCTTACGGACACCCAGCCGTCGCGAGAGAAACGCCATCAAGGCGGCGTTGGCCTTGCCCTTTTCGGGGGGCGCGGCCACCTTGATCTTCAGGTCCCCGTCCAGCACGCCCGCGGCCACCGTGCGGCTGCTGCCCGGCACGACCTTGACCGACAGGACCACCGTTCCATCCTCCTTCGCCACGGCCGGCGACTTCATCCTCAAACGCCCTCGTGCGTGTTGTGCCCGACCGCGAACTGCACGTACCGCTCGATTTGCTGAGCCAGTTCACCCAGGGAATCAAGCTGAAAATCCTCATAGTGGCCGGGCACGAACTGCCCGTCGACGGCCTTTTTGAAGAGGCGCACGCGGATGGTGGGCATCGTGCTGCCGATCGTGCAGAAATTGGCGTCCTTCAGTTCCGTCAGTTCCACGCGCCAGTCCTCGCTGATGAACAGCAAACACTTGCCCGTGTAGACGGCCGTGGGAAAATAGTCATATAGAAGCTTAAGCACGTCCATGACCGATCCCTGCCAAGGCGTTGGTTCCGTTACCTGGCTGCATTGTATCGTCCGGCCGGACCGACTGCAAGCCTACTGCACCGCGCCGATCAAATCGGCCAGTCGGGTCGTGCCCGTACGGCGGCAATAGGCCGCCAGGCCGTTGATGATCCGCTCGGCGGTGTCCGGGTCGATGAGCGTCGCGGTGCCCACGGCCACGGCCGTCGCCCCGGCCAGGATGAACTCCAACGCGTCCGAGGCCGTCCGGATGCCGCCCATGCCCATGAGAGGAATCCCCCGCGGCCCGGCCACCTCCCGCCAGACCCGATGCACCAGGTGCACGGCGATCGGGCGGATGGCCGGTCCGCTCAGGCCCCCCGTGACGTTGGCCAGCACCGGCCGCCGGGACGCCACGTCGATGACCATGGCCGGAAAGGTGTTCACCAGGCTCAGGGCGTCGGCCCCGGCGTCGACGGCCGCGCGGGCGCACGCCGTGATGTCCGTCACGCTCGGTGTGAGCTTGACCATCAGGCACTTGCCGCCCGCCACCGCCTTGACCGCGGCGGTCACCTTGGCGATCTGATCGGGGTCCGTGCCGAAGGTGATCCCCCCCTGTTTGACGTTGGGGCAACTGACGTTCAGCTCAAGGCCCGCGATGGCCCCGCACTCGGCCAGCCGCTCGGCCACGGCCACATACTCCTCGATGCGGCGACCGGCCACGTTGACAAACACGGCCGGAGCCATGCCCTCCAGCAGAGGTACCTTCTCGCGGATGAACCGCTCCAGGCCGATGTTGGCCAGTCCAATTGCGTTGAGCATACCTGCATCGGTCTCCACGATTCGCGGAGTAGCGTTGCCCGCCCGGGGCTCGACCGTGATACTCTTGGTCACGAACGCGCCGAGCCGGTTCAGGTCGAGGTAATCGGCCAGCTCGTCGGCGTACCCGCACGTGCCCGATGCGGTGCACACGGGGTTGGCCAGCCGCAAACCGGCGAAATCCACCGATAGGTCGATCGCGTCACTCAAAGATCACGTCCTTACTGTCGAACACGGGGCCGTCCTTGCAGCAGAGCTTGTTGACCGCGGTCCCGCCGTCGCCTCGAACGGGCACCACGCAGCTTTGGCATAGGCCGATCCCGCAGGCCATCATCCGCTCCATGCTGACCTGGCACTCCAGGCCCCACGCCTGCGCTACCGTGGCCGTCGCGGCCAGCATCCGCTCCGGGCCGCACGCGTACACGATGCAGCGGCCCTCACCGGGAGAGTTTCGCTCAAGCCAGTGGTGCAGGCAATCGGTCACGAAGCCGTGGAAGCCGACGCTGCCGTCGTCCGTGGCGATGCACGATTCGACGTTGAGCCGCCGAAATTCATCGAGGATCGCCCCCTTCTCGTTGTCAAACCGCACCTCGTAGGGCAGTTCCTCCAGGCCCTTGGCCCCGGCAAACGCCCGCACGTCCACGTCCGGCCGCCGCGTCTTGAGGTACTCGGCCAAATACTCGATGGGCGGGGCTCCCATGCCTCCGGTCACCAGCAGGGCCCGCCGCAGGTCTGCCGGAACGTCGAAGCCGTTGCCCAGGGGCCCGATCAGGCTCAAGGGATCGCCCGCCCCCAAGGTCGACATCCGCAACGTGCCGGGACCGCGGATCTGGTACAGAACGCCCAGCCGGGCGCCCTTGGTGGTCTTGCGGATGTCGCAGGGACTGAACGGACGGCGAAGGATGATCTGCCGCCGGGCCGCGTCGCGAAGGTCCTCGGGTATCTCCGTGCCGCGCGGCAGCGACAAGTCGGACAGACGCACCTCCATGAACTGCCCCGGAATGGCCGCCAGGAAGGTCTGAGCCTGCGGCGGCTCCACGTCCACATCCAGCCGCCAAATGCGGGCTCGCAACGCTCGGTTCTTGAAGACCGTTGCCGAAAAGGGGCGTTTCCCGGACAATGGAATATCTCTCTAAGTGCTTTTTAAATATGGGCTTACGGTGAATCGCGGCCTGTCTACAAAAAAGCTTCCGGAATATTCATCCACTGATACCCCGGAAGCAAGCCACGGCTGAAGAAAGCCGCTAGATTCGGTTGACGCCGCAAAAAGGCCTTCCTGAGAAGATCCCTCATGTGGTGGGCGAGTATACCCATCGGGCAGGCGGCTGTCAACCACGCCGGGCCGATTTCCAGAAAGAAAAACGGAATG
>DSDH01000011.1 GCA_011055475.1 Phycisphaerales bacterium
CGGAAGAACAACAGCATCAACAGGAAGATCACCAGCATCGCCAGCGGCGCGGAGATCGCCATCTGAATGAACATCTCCACGCCGAACGTATCCTCGGCGACGGGCAGTCCGGTGATATGGTACCGGTCCGCACCGGAGAAGGTGGCGATCTTCTTCTGCAACGCACTGTACACCCGGTAGCTCAGGTCCTTGCTCGTCAGCGGGATGTACAGGGCCAGCGCCTGGCCATCGTGCGAAATCAGCGTATCCTTCAAGAGCGGATTCGACAGGGCCTTGTCGCGGATGGCCAGGGCCTCCTCATCCGTCGCCGGCGGCCTGGGCATCAGCCATTCGAACGTCACCTCGCCGGGCCCGCCTTGGGCAATGTGATCGACCGTCGAGGGCGCCAGCAGATCGATGTCGATCACGCCGATGGTCTTGTCCGGATCGTCCGGGTCGGGCCACTGCAATTCGTTCTTCGCGAACTGCGTCACGTCGAACACGTTCGCCAGGCTCTGCGCGTTGAAGACGCCGTTCGGATGCGTCTCGTTGACCACGCCCACGACGACCATGTCGCTCAGGGTGAACCGCTCCTTGTTCTCATCGTGAAACACCCGCACCGGCTCGTCCGCCGAGAGCATGTTCTCCGGGTCGGTATCAACCCGGATCCGCGGGATCAGCGCGCCCAGCACCAGCGTAAACGCCACCATCAGCCCCGTCACCAGCCCCGCGCGACGAATCGAGAAATTCGTAATCCCCTGCTTCAGGTCCATCGTTTTACTCCACCTGTCCTTTCCCGGCGGTTTTCGCGCCCTATCGTCCCGTACAGAACTCTTTCATGAGCCGCTCGTGCGACTCATCGTGCACCACGTCCTTATGCGCCTCGGCGGACCACGTCAGGTATCCGCCGCAAAGGTTCCGCACATCGAATCCGTGCTGGAGAAGGATGCGGCAGGCAATATGACTGCGAACGCCCACCGTGCAATACACCTTGATAAGCCGGTCCCGGGGCAGCTCGTCCAGCCGTGAACGCAATTCATCCACGTAGATATTCACCGCACCGGGGACGGCGCCGCGTTGAAACTCGCGAGCCGTGCGAACATCGAGCACGAAGTCCCCGTCCCGAACGTCCTCAAAATGGGCAAAGGGCATCGTCCCATCGAGCATGTTCGCCCCGACGAACCCGATCATGTTGATGGCGTCCTTGCCGCTGCCATAGGGCGGCGCATACGCCAATTCCCATTCCTGCAAGTCAAAGACGGTCATCCCCGCCCGGATCGCCGTCGCCAGCAGGTCGATCCGCCGATCCACGCCATCCCGCCCCACGATCTGCGCGCCCAGAACCCGGCCGTCATCCGGCGCGAACAATACCTTAACGTGCATGATGTGGGCGCCCGGATAGTAGCCCACGTGGTGAGCCGGATGGATATAAAGCTTCTCGCAGGCAATGCCCTTCTCGGCCAGGCGTTTCTCGTTGGCGCCGGTCATCGCCACCGCCAGATCGAACACCTTCAATATCCCCGTGCCCTGCGAGCCGGTGTACCGCCGCGACCGTCCGCACAGGATATCCGCCACCATCCGGCCCTGCTTGTTCGCCGGGCCCGCCAGGGGGATCAGGGTCGGCCCACCCAATACGGGGTCGTTCACCTCGATTGCGTCGCCGATCGCATAGATGTCCGCATCGCTGGTCCGCAACTGCTCGTCCACCGCGATCCCGCCGCGCGTCCCCAGGGCCAGGCCCGCCTGCCGGGCCAGCGCCACCTCGGACCGCACGCCGATCGCCAGGATCGCCATGTCGCACGAGACCTGCATGCCGCTCTTGAGCCGCACAACCAGGCCGGAGGCCGTCTCCTCGAACGCCGCCACACCGTCACTCAGCCACAGAGCCACGTCCTTCTCGGCCAGGTGGCGCTGTACGTACCAGGCCATCTCCTTATCCAGCACGGGCAACACCTGGTCGGCCATCTCCACGACCGCCACCAATAGCCCACGATCCCGAAGGTTCTCGGCCATCTCCAAGCCGATATACCCCGCCCCCACCACGACCGCACGACTGGGGCCATGCTCCCGAATGAAGGCGTCTATCGCATCCGCATCGGGCACGTTGCGCAACGTGAAGATCCGCGGCGAATCGATCCCCGGCAACGGCGGGCGGATGGGTTCGGCCCCCGGCGAGAGGATCAGCTTGTCATACGGCTCGGTGTATCGCCGGCCGGTCTCGTGATCCAGCACCTGCACGTGTCGGGCCGCCCGGTCGATGCCGACCACCTCGTGACGCACCCGCACATCAACGTTGAATCGGCTGCTGAACGCCTCGGGTGTTTGCAGCAGAAGCTCCTCCCGATCGGTGATGGTCCCCCCGATGTAGTACGGCAGCCCGCAGTTGGCGAAGGAAATGTGCGGACCGCGTTCGAACATGGTGATCCGCGCCGCTTCATCCAGCCGACGCAACCGCGCCGCCGCCGAGGCGCCGCCGGCCACACCACCGACGATCAGAATCCGCCGGCCCCTTTCGAATCCGTTCCCGCCGTCCTTTTTAGTCATGGGTCCCTCCCCGCATATCATCGCAGCTCTGGTACACGCAGTGCAACAACCGAATTACGTTCTTGTTGGCAATGCCGTAATACATCTTCGTCCCCTCTCGACGGGCGTAGAGAACGCCCCGATCCCGCATTCGGACCAAATGGCCGGAGGTCATGGCCTGTTTGGTTCCCAAGGCATCGGCGATCTCGCCCACACTCATCTCACCGTGTTCCAAAAGCTCCACGATCGCGAGACGATCCGGGTGCCCCACCGCCTTGAGCACCCGTGCCGCAGGTACGAACCTCGCCGATCTTCGTGTACGTGTCCTTGTCGCCATGGGTCTACCCTCAAGAACAGTTCAAGGTTCGGCCTTATCATACCGAGCCACTTGGGAGACAACCAAGCCGATCTTAGGGAATCCCGCCGAAATGAGACACAGGGTTCGACCAGGACGGCAAGCTCGGCAAACGGATATCACGCCCGACAGCAGGATGCGCCGTTGCGTCGTAGGATTCCGAACTCCTTGTCGTTCCTTCCATGCCTGGCGGGAGCGGTCCTGGCATCATCGGCATCTCGATCCAAACGCGGATCGTCAACGCGAAGCACCGGGATCACGCGCCACTCCCGACAGGCCCCATCTGTTCCACATGCGTCCTACCGAGTCTACGGAGTCGGCACGGAAGGAGGCTCGAACCCCACCCGCGAGACGACTCGTCCATCATGCATCGGCACAACCAACCGATGCCCCAGGTAGGCATTCTCATACACCCAGCGGGTGGGCGTCTTCTGGTCGGGCTGGCCCCGCACCGTGACGATGTCCTCCTGGCTTTGCCCCACGGCAATCTGACCGCAAGGTCGCCACCCTTCATGATGGCAGCCCACCAGAACCAAGGCCGCCGTTACCACGACCGACGCTAATGCAACCGTTGACTTCCTCATGATTTTTTCCTTTGCTCGTTTCGCGATCAATCCAACTCACCATCGATAGCCCCTCGACCAGTCACCGATATGTCCCACCGCACGGTCGAGGAATGCTCCGACGGTTCACAAAGACTTCGCCAACACCCGCAGCATCATCCAAGCGGGCAGGTTCCGGTCGAACAACCGGACCCCGTAGACGAGGATCGCGAGTCGCCCTGAACTGAAAAGGTCGAGATCAGTTTTTCCATATTCTTTGACCCGCACTTCTCACAGGCGTGCGGCCCGCGAACACCCGGCTTCTCGATGAACGTCGTCACATGCCCGCATTTCACACATCGATATTCAAAGAGCGGCATTTTTCGTCTCCTGTCCCATTTCAGTGAACAATGACCGTCTCCAGAATCTTCTTCTCGTCCCGTGCCACCTTCGTGCCCATGACCTCCGCGATCCGGCCACCGAACATCGTCCCCATCAGGCCGGTGTTCATGCCCGAGATGTAGACCTTGCCGTCGGAGCCTTTGTAAACGCCGAAGGCACAAGGCATGAGCGTAGACACCTCCGGGTTGGCCGCCAGAACATCATGGGCATAATCCGCCCGGCACAGCTCAACGATTCGGATCGGCCGATCATGTTCAAGACCGAGCTCGCCCATGCTTTTGTTCATGTTCCGGATCGCCGGACAATGCCAGCCCGCAGCTTCAATCGCTGTCTTCAGGGCCGCACATGTTTGGTCGACATCGGAGTATCGGCTCTGGTGAACCTGAAGCATCATACGAGGCATCGCCGTCCAGCCGATCCCCGCTGTCAACACAAGGCCCAAAACCAGGCCGACAAGCATACTGCCGATTTTGATCCCGCCATTCCGTTTGGACTCCTGATCTTCAGCCACTACGCTCTCCTTTCACTCCAATGCCTTCCTGGGTCATAAAATGCGGCACACCCGCATATCAACACCGTCAATCCACTTTACCACCACGGGCTTCCACGTATTGCTTCACAGCGCTTTTATTCCCACCCATCCAAACTCCTGATTACACCTCAGCACCACGCCCATCGCCTTGAAGCTCAGGCCGGCTTTGCCTTGCCTTTGTCCTGTTCTTAGGAGCCCTTAAAAACAGTTTTCTTATGTATTTCGATATTACGATATAACGAACTGACGGTTCGGTCAACCCCAAAAAACTGAAAAAATCACGTGGCGCCGCCCCACGCCCCAACCAGGGAAGCCTTTTTCCAGGCAGCTTCTCGACCCAGTTCCCATCCCGAGATCCCCCGCAGGGATTCGCCCGCGAGACTGCAACAGAACTCCCAGGTCCCCGTGCTCAAACCCCGCGGAAGTGTGAATTACAAGAAGAAGCTGGATCGCATCCTGAAGCTGCAGGGTAGAAGTGGATCCGGACAGCGGTCAGTACACCGTCCATTGCGACATTATGAATGAGCCGCCGACCGAAAGCGGCGCATGATCCTATGATGACGGCCGGAACTGTCGCCTCAGCTTAGCCACCATGGGGGTGATCAGCACGGCTAGCAAGACTACGGCAGCCAAGTGCTGCCACCAGGGTGTGGTCATGGCATGCCAGTGCGACTGAACCGCCAGGCCCAGATCAGGAAGGAACCGGTCGACCGCCAGCCCCGCCGCCAGGGCGCAGCCCACCACGCTGACCATATATACCACGGCCGCCCGACGCCCCAAAACCGACCAGAGCGTCGCGAACCCCGCTGCATTCGTCGCCGGACCCGTCATCAGGAAGACCAATGCCGCGCCCGGGCTCACGCCCTTGGCGATCAGGGCGACGGCCACCGGCACCGAGGCCGTCGCACAGACGTACATCGGAATCCCGGCGACCATAAGCACCAGCATCGCCGTCAGCCCGGTACCCAACGTCTCAGCGAAGAAATCGTCCGGCACGAGGGCCCCGATCACCGCCGCGATGACCACGCCGACCAGGATGGGCTTGCCGATGTCCTGAGCCAGCGTTACAAAACCATGCCTCAGCGCCCGCAAGTACCAGGGACCCGTCGGCTTCTGCCCGTTTGACTCGTCGTCGTCGGCCGCCTGTACCGACTCGACCCGGCGATCGAACAGCTCCACACCCAGACCCCCGACAATGCCGGTGATGAGCGCGACGACCGGCCGAATCACCATAAATATCGGCCCCATAAGACTATACGTCACGAGAATGCTATCGACCCCGGTTTGGGGCGTGCTCAGGAGAAATGCCACCGTTGACCCCTTGCTCGCGCCGCTCTTGCGAAGGGACATCGACACCGGAATCACCCCACAGGAACACAGCGGCAGGGGCACGCCGAATGCCGAGGCCCTGATGATGGAGCCCAGCCCACGGCGTCCCAGGTGCCGCCGAACCAATGCAGGCGAAATCCACACGCTCAGAAGCCCGGCCACCAGGAAGCCGAACAGCAGGTACGGCGACATCTCGGCCAGCGTCGACCAGAAGTCAATAACGAGCGTCTTGATAGTATCCCACACGAGGATTCTCCACGAGACCACTACGAACCAGTTGTACTAGTAATCCTACTCTAACACTGGGATATTGTTCGCGGACTCCAGCCCTCTAACCGGCATCATGGGGCTTTGTTCAGGAGTCGCCCAGCGGCCGCCAGAGTCGCCCGTCGGCCTGGATGAGCCGATCGGCCTCGGCGAAGCTCTGGCTGCCCGCGGGATACTCATGCAAAGGTGCTTCGGCCTTCGCCCACGCCTCCAGCACCCCCGCCAGGAGCGCCCAGGAGACCTGTACGGCATCCTGCCGGGAGAACAGCGTCGGATCGCCCAGCATACAATCCAGCAGGAGCCGCTCGTAGGCCTCCGGCGCTTCGGTGCCGAACAGTTCACTGTAGTTGAAGCTCATCGTCAGCGTGCTGATGCACGTCTTGGCCCCGGGCCGCTTGGCCTGAAAGCTCAGCGCAATGCCCTCATCCGGCTGGATCTTCAGGATAAGTTGATTGGCGGGCATGTCGGCCAGGCCGACCGAGGCAAACATGGAATGGGGCACCTGCTTGAAGGTGATGGCGACCTCGGTGAGCTTGCGAGCCAGCCGCTTGCCCGTCCGCAGATAGAAAGGCACATCTTTCCATCGCCAGTTATCAACGAAGAGCCGGGCGGCCACGAAGGTCTCCGTCTGGCTGTCGGGCTGCACCCCGCGTTCATCCAGATACCCTGGCACGTCGCGCCCATCCACGCGCCCGGCCGTGTACCGAGCCCGCAGGATATCCGAGCCCCACAGATCCCCCACACGGATCGGCCGGATGGACCGCAGCAGCTTGACCTTTTCATCGCGAATCGCCTCGGCGTCGAACGAGGCCGGCGGCTCCATCGTCGCCAGCGTCAGCATCTGCAGCATGTGATTCTGGAACATGTCCCGCAGGGCCCCGCTGGTATCGTAGTACCCCGCGCGGTGCTCCACGCCCACCGATTCGGCGATCGTAAGCTGCACGTGATCCACGAAATTGCGGTTCCAGACCGGCTCGAAGATCGTGTTGGCGAACCGGAACATGAGGATGTTCTGGACCGTCTCCTTGCCCAAGTAGTGGTCGATGCGATACACCTGCGACTCGGCGAAGTGACGGCCGATGCGATTGTTGAGTTCCTCCGCCGTGGCCTGATCCCGGCCAAAAGGCTTCTCGACGACCAGCCGCGGCGGCCGGCTGCAATCGTGGCCGGCCACGCGGTTCAGCCCCGCCTCGCCCAAGTGATCGACCACGGTGGGATATAGTCCGGGCGGCACGGCCAGGTAAAAGACGTGCGCCTCCTGCACGCCGTGCGTACGATCCAACTCCTCGATCCGCGCAGCCAGCGCGGCATACAGCGCCGGGTCGTCATAGGACCCGGAGGTGTAATAGAACCGCGACAGGAAATCTTCGCGCAACGCAGGCTCGACCCCGCGTCCGTCCAGGGCCTCGGCGAGATGCTCGCGAAACGCGACGTCCGACAGCTCCTGCCGCCCGCACCCCAACAGGTAAAAGCCCTCATGAAGCAGGTCCCGCTGGTACAGGCGCAGCAGACTGGGGACGATCTTGCGCCGCGTCAAGTCGCCGCTGGCGCCGAACACGACCACCCCACACGATGGCGCGCGCGTCTCGGCGCACAGAATATCGAATTCGCGGATCGAGGGGTGTATCTCCGGCACGACACCGGTCCCCTTCGACGATCGGGCCGATGGACCCGATCAGTCCTCCAGCGGCTCGAATTCGTCCTTGCCCACACCGCAGTCCGGGCAGGTCCAATCGTCCGGCAGATCATCAAACGCCGTTCCCGGCGCCACGCCGTTGTCCGGATCGCCCACCTGCGGATCATAAATGTATCCGCACATCAGGCATCTGTACTTCTTCACTCGCGTCTCCTTTGTAGTACTCAATCCCGGTTCGCCGACGGCGGCTCTTGACCTTCGGGCCACTCCTGCAAC
>DSDH01000623.1 GCA_011055475.1 Phycisphaerales bacterium
GATGCAACCGCAGGCGCAAGGCGCGGAGGACCGGTCTTGGAGATTCCAGGCCTTCAGCGGACCGACCCACGGCAGGTCGCAATGCCAGGTGGCGTAATTGATGGATGCGGCGCAGGGCCCCGAGACGACGACACCGGCGGCATGCACGAAGAGCCAATCCGGCGGAACGATGGTCCACGTGGTGTCGCCCGTTTGAACGGGGGCACCCGGCCAGAACTCGACGGGCTCTGGCACGGGGCGTCCGTCGAGGAAGGTCCCGTTTTTGCTCTGAAGGTCCTCGATATACCATGTGGCCGCCGAGCGCCAGACGCGGGCGTGACGATGGCTGACGCGGGGGTCGCGGTTCAGGTCGAGGTGGACATGTGGGTTTGGGTGGCGCAGGTCGGTGCGGCCGATGATGATGTCCTCAGAGGCAAGGGTCCGTCGGCAGGGCCCCGTGTGATTCGGCCCGTCCAGTATGATCGCTTTGGGGGTAGGCTGGGCGTCGGGCATTCGAGTTCAAGCCCCGTTGGCAGACATCATCTTGCATCGCATCTCAAACAAAGAGATCGGCTTGGCTTCGCATCGCCATATCCGCGCTCCCACCAGCGACCAAGGGGAACAGCCGAATGACGGCATCCGATGGCAGTGCGGTCACCTTTCGGCTTGATGCCGCTTGCTCTCACAGGGTGCCTCCCTCGTAGGGCTGGAAAACCAAGTCTTGGTCGCCGGCCGTGACCTCGATGCCCAGCCAGGAGCGGGCCGCTCCGGAGGCCACGAGGGTGGCCAGCGGCGCCTCGACCAGATGCTCCAGGGTCCGGTCCAGGTTGCGGACGCCGTAGTCCCGACTATAGCCTTGGTCGGCGATCCGCTCGACGGCCGTCTCGGTGAAGTAGACGCATTGACCGTACTTCTTGACCGCGGCGGTGCCGATCTCGTCAAGCCTGCGGCGAAGGATGCTCTTCACCTCGGCCGGGCCGAGGGCCTGAAAGAGAATCTGCTCGTCGATGCGGTTGAGGAACTCCTTCCGAAAGTGCTGCTGCATGACCGGCTCGGCGGGCTGACCGGGCGCGGCCTCCGGCGCGGGGTGAAAGCCGAAGCCCTGGCCGGCCTGTTCGGCGGGGATATTGGAGGTCATGATGAAGACGGCATGCCGGGCGTCGGCGGTGCGGCCCCTGGCGTCGGTCAGGCGGCCCTCGTCGAACACTTGCAGGAAGACGTCGAAGATGCGGGGGTGGGCCTTTTCGATTTCGTCCAGGAGGACCACCGAATATGGCCGACTTCGCAAAGGTCCGGTGAGCTGGCCATCCTCTTCGTATCCCACGTAGCCGGGGGGCGAGCCGACCAGCCGGGCGACGCTGTGCGGCTCCATGTACTCGGACATGTCGAGCCGGATGATGCTTTGATCGGATCCGAACAGGAAGACGGCCAGGGCTCGGGCCAGCTCGGTCTTGCCGACGCCGGTGGGCCCGAGAAAGAGAAATACGCCCAGCGGACCCCGGCGTTCCTTGAATCCGGCCCAGGCCACGAGGAGACGATGGCACACCTGGTCGATGGCGGCATCCTGCCCCACGACCCGCGTCTTGAGAAAGGCGTTCATTTCCGCCAGGCGGTTCTCGGCCGCCGGCTCCAGGTGACCGGCGATTACGTCGGTGGGGACATTGAGCCGCTCGGCGAGGGCCTGGGTGATGCAGTGCTCGTTCACCTGGGCCGGTCCAGGCTCGGTTTGGGCGGTGCGGGCTTGCTCGCCGTGCAGCTCATCGGGGCGCACCAGGGCGCTGAGGTAAGGGACCTGCACGCGGGCCCCGGCCAGATCAAGCAGGTCTATGGCCTTGTCGGGCAGTCGCCGATCGCGGTCAAATCGCATCGAGAGATCCACGGCGGCGACCAGGGCCGCATCGGTGATGACCACGCCATGGTGGTCCTGGAGTCGCGGGCGCAGGCCCTGGAGGATCTTCAAGGTTTCATCGCGGGTGGGCTCCGGGATGTAGACCCGCTCGAAACGCCTTTCCAGGGCGGGATCGGATTCCACGTAGCGATGGTATTCCTCGAGGGTGGTGGCCCCGATGCATCGGACCTCGCCCCGCGCCAGGGCGGGTTTGAGCACGTTGGCGACGTCCATGCCGCCTTCGGCGCCGCCGGCGCCGATGACGGTGTGGAGCTCATCAATGAAAAGCAGGATCTCCTCGTGTCGGGCGCATTCCTGGACCAGTCCGATGATGCGTTCTTCAAACTGCCCGCGATACTTGGCGCCGGCGACGAGGGCGGCCATGCTCAGGGCGACGATCCGCCGGCCCCCCAGCACCTGCGGGTCCTTGCCTTCGACGCTTCGGATGGTCAGGGCCTCGACGATCGCGGTCTTGCCGACGCCGGCATCCCCCACCAGGACGGGGTTGTTCTTGGTTTTCCGGGCGAGGGTTCGGATGACCTGGAGGATCTCTTTCCGACGGCCGAAGATCGGGCCCAGTCGACCGACGCGGGCCTGCTCGGTCAGGTCGATGCCAAAGGTATCGAGGAAGGGGGTGCGGGCACGTGTGGCCGGGGCGGCCGCGGGCGCGGCGGGCTCGGGGCTTTGCCGCAGGGCGGCCAGGCCTTCCTCGATACGCTTTTGCAGGGCCTGCACGTCCACGCCTTTATCCGCGAGGAGGTGGCCGCCGGGGCTGTCACCTTCGAGCAGGACCGCCAAGAGCAGGTGGCCGAGGTTGGATTCGGTGGACCCGCTTTTCTGGGCCATGGACTTGGCCTGCTCGAAGAGGGCCCGCGTTCGCGAGGAGCGGTGCATGGCGGCGCCTTCTCTGGGTTTCACGCGGCCCATTCCGAATTTGTCGTGGAGGTCGCGGCGCAAGGCATCGGGGTCCAGGCGGATCGCGCGGAACGCCTCGTGGACAAGCATCAATTCCGTTCGGAGGCGTTTGCGGTCCGAGAGGCTCAGCCGCTCTTCGGCGTCGAGGTCGTCGAGGGGCACGCCGGCCAGTTTGGCCAGCGCGGCGAGGAAATGTTCGGGTTCGATACTCTCCTGCGCGGCGGATGCGGCCTCCAGGCACGCCAGACTCCAGGCCAGGTTGACTCCCAGGGACTCCTGCACGATTCATTCTCCTTTCGTGGGTTGCTTGTCCTGCAAACGGTGTCGTCGGGGCCACCGGCATGGGTGGATCACCGAGTCCGAGGAAGGTCCGTGATCGCCACGCGTGCCATCGTTCATTCCTCCGACCCCGCCACAAGGGGGCCGATGCGAAGCGCGTACGGACCGTCGGGGACGTTCTCAAACTCCGCCAGCAGGTACGTGTCCTCGGGGACGGCCTTGAACTCGGCGGCCAGGGGCACGGCCTGGCGTCCGCGGGGGATCAAGACGGCCAAGGCGGGCGCGAGATGCGGGTCGGCGGGCCAGTACCGGACCCAGATGCGGCCGGACCGCCCATCCACCGCCGTTTGGAGTATGCGCCGACCTTCTTGAGAGACCTCCAGCGTGGCGGATTGGGGACGGCGGGCGTCGATCTTGACCGCCTCGAGCAATTCCGCGACGGCCTCATCGGGCCGGTCCTCGGCCAGACACTCGCTGCTCCTTTGCAGATGGGTATCCAGTTGCTTTTGTTCCTCCGGCGATCCGACGCCTCGATACGCCGGGCACAGGGCGAATTCGCACTCGGCGGGCAACACCCCGCACGCTACCGACGCGATTCTGCGGGACTGGTCGATCAGGAGCTTGAAGGTGATCTCGGCGCCCTCTTTGAGGGCCTCGGCCCATTGGCGCAGTCGCCCGGCCAGAGAGGGGCTTTGCCCGGCGAGCTGTTGGAGCACACCCAGCCATTGCCACTGGCGGTAAAGGCGCCCGTGCTCGGCGGCGGTCCAGGACTCCCACAAGGGGGTGAAGTTCTCCTGAAGATAACGCAAGGCGCGGAGGCGCTCGACACAGGCGTCGCAGTCGGCCAGGTGGGTATCGAGCCGGAGCTGCTCGGCGTCGGTCACGTCTTCGACGACGTATCGCAGCAACATCTCGTGATCGGGATGCGTCATGGACGAGTCCTCAGGTCTGCCGAACGCCCGCTTCACATGGAGGGACGGACCGGAGTTTGCATTGTCGACACACGCGGCCGTTCGGCGACGCGGCATCGGTTCGCCCGGCCAACTCTTCGAGTATCTCTTCCGGGTCGGCGTCCGCGTCCACACCCAGGACGCGGCGGATCTTCTGGGACACCCGGTGGCACCAGTGCGTGATCGGATGCGTGGTGTTTGCTCCCTTGACGTCGGGATCGCCGACGTAGTACTGCCGAAGGCAGGTGCGAGCGGTGCATTCATCCTTGATCGGATGCAGGTGTTTCGGCAGCGGGCGGATGAGCCGGCTCACCGTCAAGGCACATCGCAATCGCACGGGCTGGACACAGGCCGGCAGCAGTTCCGATAACGCGGGGCCGTCGAATTCGGAAACGCTTGCATACTGATCGACAAATGTCTGGGTCAGGTGCTCCAGCGGCTCGGCGCCATGGCGGCGGCTGACGTACCGCGGCAGGCCCTCCACGGCGCGACGGCTGCGGCTGCCGTAGATCAATTTCGTGAAGCCGAACGCCAGTTGTTCGTGAGGATATCCACCGCAGCGGAACGTGAGGCGCAGCAGTTCCGCGAAGGCCGCCAGCCGCCGGCGGAGCTGCTCAGCGTGCGTCGGGTCAAAGGCCGGTTGCACCGGTTCTTTCACGCGTGGATCGTCCGCCGCGACGACCTGCTGTGCTCCGTCGCGGGCCCGCCAGTCCCGGATGCGGTATCGCGCAAAACAATAGGCCACCCAGGTGTAGAAGCCGCCCTTTTCGGGATCGTAGCCGCCCTCGGCGGGCGCGGCATGAATCTTTTGCCATACCCGTGTCCAGACTTCCTGGGCCACATCCTCACAATCCGAATCCCGCACCCCCTTGCCCCGGATGAAGCCCACGAGAGGCTTGTGGTAGGATTGGACAAGGCGATTGAAGGCGTCTCGGTCGCCGGTGCGGGCGGCTTCAATCAGTTGAAGTTCGCTCCTGTCGTTCACGAGAGTCTCTGCCTTCCGGACGACGTGCGGCGTCATGGGTCTGAGGGCAACGGCACGATCAAGCGGGCGCATTATAGGCAGCGGCGGGCGACGGGGGAAGCGAATTCCACCCTGGCCGCATGGGGCGTGACGCCGAGCGTCCGGGCGGGTTGGTATCCACGGCACGGCTTTACACATATCGTTTGTCCATGGCGCTCATCGTTCTGGACCCGGTTCATATCGCGCGGATAGACCACGGGGACACCCCCCGCCGGTCGGCCCAGTCGGGGCCTTTTATCGGCCTGGATAGTCCCTGTCCAAAGACGGTCGGTTCAGGCCGTTAATGATACGCCTCGGCGGCGGGGTTCTCGCGGGGCCAATTCCGGGAATCCGGGGGGCCGGGTACGGCTTCCAAAGCGTGCAGCGGTACGGGAAAAGGCTTTGTCGGGAGGGCGCCTCCGGCGTATACTGCCTTCAAGCCTGCAGGTCGGAGATGCCCGCTTCATTGTCACGTCGCCGGCCCTGTCGCGCCGCCGGTTCGTTGGATGGCAGGACAATCCGTGATGGAGCCGCACGCGGTGAATCGGTGCGGATCGTCGAGCCACGTAATCCCTCGTGGGTAAGGGTCCTTGAACATGCAGATCACCACGTTTCAAAGAATGGGTCGCCGCGATACGCTGGCCGCCTTGCTCCTGGGTCTGGCCGCGACACCGGCGACGTTTGCGGTCGTTCATCTGCTGACCCGCAGCGATCATTACATGCGCATCCTCTTCTTCGGACGCGGGCCGATCCAGTATCTGACGACGGCGTGTTTCTGGATCACGATCTGTGCCCTGGTCATCAAGCATCTTCGATGCCGTCAGGAGAGGCGGGCCTATGAGGCGGCCCGGCGGATCCTGGAGGATCCGGAGTTCGGGTATCGGCGGAACTGGACGGGCGCGGGCGAGGTGCGGCAGCGGTTTGTCACCGACGCACACGCGGACCTGCAGGACACCCAGACGTTCGCGACGATCATCGGAGGCCTGGACCGGCTGCGGAACGCGCAGAGCACGGCCGAGCTGGATGATTACTTTCGGGCGCGGGCGGAGATGATGGCCGGGGAGCTGGAGACGAGCTACGCGGGCATACGGTACCTGATCTGGCTGATCCCCACCCTGGGGTTCATCGGCACGGTGTTGGGGATCGGTCGGGGGCTGGCGGGTTTTGCGCAGATCATTCAGACGGCCGAGAGCTTCAACCGGGTGAAGGAGCACCTGCCGGCGGTGACGCAGGCGTTGGGAACGGCGTTCGACACGACGCTGCTGGCGTTGGCGTTGAGCGTCTTCGCGGTGCTGTACATGTCGTGGATGATCAAGCAGGAGGAGCACACGCTGGAGAAGATCAACATGCTCTGTCTGGACGGGGTGTGCGCGCTGTTTGAGGAGGATAACCGGGAGAACAAGGAGCTGATCGCGACCTTGGAGAAGGCGACGAGCACGTTGCAGACGGCGATGAACGGCAACCGCGCAGAGTTGGTGAACGTGATTCGGGAGCGCTTGCCGGCGTTGCTTGCGGGGGCGATGGGCGAGCGGTTGGATCATTGGGGCTCAAGGTTGGAGCCGGCGATGGATCGGCTGCGCGGCACCGTGGAGGAGCGGCTCACGGACGAAGACCGGGAGGCCCTGCGGGCCCTGCTGACGGATATCCGGGATGCGGTGAGCCGGTTGGCCATGCGGTTTCCAGACCGGTCGCAGGACGGCGATGAGGCCTAGGGCGCGTGCATGGCGAAGAAGAGAACCCAATCCATCGCGATGTTCAGCACGTCGTTTTTAGACGTGCTGGCCAACACGATCGGCGGACTGGCCTTTCTGCTGGTCCTGGCCATGATGCTGATCGGCGAGATGGTGTTCAGCCCGCCGGAGATCATGACGGAGGAGTTGCCGCCGGCCTATGACAACATGGACTACGTGACGTGGCTGGGGGCGCGGGAGGGTATGGGCAAGTTCCGCTGGCGGTTTGGAGAGGGCCATCGTCCCGAGGGCCTGGCCCTGGAGCCCGAGACGGGCAAGCTGTGGGGTGCCGTGCCGCCGGAGCCGGGGGCGGCGGCGGTAAGGCAGTACGAGTTTACGGTCATTTGCGAGACGGCTTTGGAGGGCGATCCCAACCGGCTCAAGGAGGACCAGCGCCGGTACGCCCTGACGGTATACCGCGACAAGCCGGTGAACCTGCTGGCGCTTCGGATCATGACCGAGCCGGAGCTGCCGGACGCGTACCGGGGGCAGGCGTACCCCATGAGCCTGGCGGCCGAGGGGGGCCAGCCGCCTTACGCGTGGTCGGTTACGGATGGCGCGCTGCCGGCGGGCCTGTCGCTGCATCGGGAGGGACGTTTTGCGGGGGCGCCTTCGGAGTTGGGGACGTTTGCGTTTGAGATCGCGGTGTCCACGGCGCGGGGTGAACGGGCCTCGCGTCGGTTTACGTTGGACGTCTCGGAGATTTACCCGCCCCCGCAGCCGCTGAAGGTGCTGACCGATGCGCTGCCCGCGGCGGTGGCGGAGCGTCCGTACATCGTGTATCCCGCGGCGGAGGGAGGCGTGGGCCCCTATCGGTGGTCGGCGGTGGGGGATTGCCCCTCATGGCTGCGCGCGGAGGGCGGCGGGCTGCGATTTGGTGGGACGCCGGCGCTGAGCGATCTGGGGTCATGCTCGCTGACGTGGCGGGTGACGGACAAGCAGGGCACGACGGCCGAGGGTCCGGCGATGAATCTGGAGGTGGTCTCGCCGCCGGGACCGGCGCCGCCTCCGCTTCGACTGCGGACCGAGACCCTGCCGGAGGGGCGGGTGGGGCAGGCCTATGC
>DSDH01000005.1 GCA_011055475.1 Phycisphaerales bacterium
AGAAGGCCCGGGATATCCCGGGCCTTCTCGTTGCAACGCCATGCAGCGCCGATCAGGGCTTGACGTAGGTGTAACCCTGGCCCTGCAGGTGGGAGAGGTGGGCCACGCCGCTGGGGACGATGTCGCTTTCCTTCACGTCGTAGAGGTCGGCCTTGTAGTCGATGCCCTTGCCCTTGAGGGTGTTGGCGCAGACCTGGAACTCGACGTTCTGCACCTTGAGGCTGTCGATGCGGGTGCGCAGGTCCTCGTTATCCCTGGCGCGGCGCACCAGTTCCACGCCGCCACCGTGCATGACGACCTTGACCTCCATGTTCTCGGCGCCAACCGCATTGATGTGGTTCTGGACGTTGCGCAGGGCGGCCATGTTCTGCTGCGCGTCGCCGCCGTTGATGTGATAGACGGCCTTCTGCTTCCCGTATTCGCCGGCGAGCGCGGTGCCGGACAGGGCCAGCAGCACGGCCGCCAGACCCATGAGGGTCGTGATGAGCTTTTTCATGATCTGCAACTCCTTCCTCAACTGTCAGTGGGGGCTGGCCATGGTCTTGTATGTTGGGATACCTCGCCCCCGCCGTGGCCAGTCGTGGGGGCAAGCGGTGGCCCGGGGCTGGCAGAGAGGCGGCCGTGGGTACGGCGCTTCCCTGTCTCGCAGACCCCTGACCGAAAGACGTGGTGGTTGGGGGCTTTATTCCGGGGCGGGGGGCGGTGCTGATGCCCTGAACACCGGCGAGCGGGCGTGGTCGCCGTCGCCAGCCGGCGCGGCCGTCTCAGATGTGGGTGCTGAAGTCGCCGTGGCGGGCATCCTTGAGCAGGCTGCGGAATGCGTCCCCGCTCAGGTGCACCAGTGACTGGTGGTCGCCTGCCTCGAGGTAGATGTCTTCCTGGGCCTCGAGCGCGCGGTCAAGCAGCGTCTCCATGCCGTAGGCGGGACCCAGGGCCGGCACCGCGCCCGGCGCGCAGTCGGCGAACAGCCCCGTGATCTCCCGTTCCGTGGCCAGCCCCACCAGTTCACCCAGTTCGTGATGCAGACGGCCGAGCTGCAGGCGGTGAGTGGCGGGCAGGGCGGCGAGCAGGTAGTGGCCGGCGTCCTCCAGCACCACCGCCTTGGCCAGCCGATCCCCCGGGATGTGGGCCGCCTCGGCCGTGCGGTTCGCGGATGGGGTGGGGTTGTGCTGGACCAGCTCGTAGTCGATGCCGTGATCGTCCAGATATTGCTTGAGGGTGATGGCAATGCCCATGACATGACCTCTGCGGTGGATGGGCTTCCCGGGAGTATAGTCGAGCGACTGGCGTTCTGAGTCCTCAGTCGGCGTGGCGCAGGCTCCCCGTCACCTCGGTACCCGCGGCCAGGGTGTGATAGATGGTGCCCTTCTGCACGTTGCGGTGCAGCAGATCGAGGGCCTCCTCATCGGCCTCCGTCTCCACGGTGATCGTGTATTCGATGCGGGCGATGGCGGGCGGGCTGTCCTGCCGCCAGCCGCGCAGCTCGATGCGCAGCGAACCGATCTCCATGCGCAGCAGGGGCAGGGCGCGCTGGATGGCGCGCACCATGCAGGCTGCCAGGGCGGCGAGCAGCAGCTCGGGCGGACTCAGCGCGTCACCGCGGCCCTGCATGTCCGTGTCGAGGGTGATCTGCGCCTCGCCGGCGCGCGCCAGGGTGCCGTGTTCGTCGATGCGTTCGGCGATCAGGTGGTATTCGAGCATGGTGGCCTCGGTTTGCCGGGAATTGACAGGATACGAATGTAGCGCAACGCCTGGCCGGCCGGGATGGTGGGTCGGGCGGCCGCTGATTCGACCGTCATATTAATGTAACATTCCGCCCAGGTTTATAACCCGGACGAGACCCATGAGCGCAGGCAAGTCGACGAACGTGGCGGCCATCCGCAGCCCCGAGTATTTCCGGCTGACGGCGGGGCTGATCTTCATGATCGGGGTATTCGTCTTTGCCCTCTGGCATACCGACGGGATTCCCGACCTTGGGGCGCAGGCCCTGTTGCTACTCATCGCCGCGGCCGTGGTGGGGGCCTACATGGCCATGAACATCGGCGCCAACGACGTGGCCAACAACCTCGGCCCGGCCGTGGGCTCGCGCGCCGTGACGCTCGGCTGGGCCATCGTCATCGCCGCGGTGTTCGAGGCGCTGGGCGCGATCGTGGCCGGTGGCCAGGTGGTGAGTACGATCAAGGGTGGCATCATCGATCCCGCCCAGATCGTGCAGGTTGGCGACTTCGCCTGGCTGATGCTGGCCGCCCTGCTGGGCGCGGCGTTGTGGCTGAACCTGGCCACCGCCCTGGGCGCCCCCGTTTCGACTACGCATTCCATCATCGGCGCGGTCATGGGCGCTGGTGTCGCCGCCGGCGGCTGGGGGCTCGTGAACTGGGCGACCATCAGCTCCATCGTCGCCAGCTGGGTCGTCTCGCCGCTGATGGGCGGCGTCATCGCCGCGGGCTTCCTGTACCTGATCAAGCGCACCATCACCTACCGGCGCGACATGCACACGGCGGCCGGGCGCGTGGTGCCCTGGCTGGTAGCCCTGATGGCGCTGGCCTTCACCACCTTCATGTTCATCAAGGGCCTGGGCGCGGTGGCGAAGCTTTCGATCACCAGCGCCCTGCCGGTCGGCCTGGTGGTGGCGGCAGTCGTCTTTTTCGTGGTGCGCGGGCCGCTGCGCCGTCGTGCCGAGGCGAGCGCGAACAGCAAGGAAGGGGTCAACGGCCTCTTCACCTGGCCGCTGGTGTTCGCCGCCGCGCTGCTGAGTTTCGCCCACGGCGCCAACGACGTGGCCAATGCCATCGGACCGCTGGCCGCCATCTACGAGGCCATCATCACGGGTCAGGTGGCCGGCAAGGCCCCGGCCCCGCTATGGATCCTGGTGCTCGGTGCCCTGGGTCTGGCCGCAGGTCTGGCCCTCTATGGTGGCAAGCTCATCCGCACCGTCGGTCGCGAGATCACCGAGCTTGACCGCATGCGCGCCTATGCCATCGCCATGGCGGCCACCCTCACCGTCATCGTTGCCGCCCAGCTCGGCATGCCGGTCTCCACCACCCATGTCACCATCGGCGCGCTGTTCGGGGTGGGCTTCCTGCGCGAGTACCTCAAGACCAACTACGCCAAGATGGAAGAGATCATCATCGCCGGTCACAAGGGCAAGGACCGCACGGCCGTGGAGACCTATCTCAAGGTATTCGAGGCCGCGCCGGTGGCGGAAAAGCGCGTGATGCTGGCCGAGATGAAGCAGCGGGCCAAGGAGCACGAGGAGGGGCTGGTGTTCGCCAAGAAGGAGCGCAAGGCGATGAAAAAGGCCTACAAGAACCAGCTGGTGAAGCGCTCCATGGTGCTGCGCATCGTGGCCGCGTGGGTGATTACCGTGCCGGCCACCGCCGTGCTTGCGGGCATTCTGTTCAAGATCACCACCTTGTGGGATTCGGGGATCTAGCGCCAAGCGCATACGATCAAACGGGTTATAATGCGACCTCGCTCCCGCAAGGCCGCAACCCTGCATGCCCCAGTTCGAGATCATCGATGCGGTGGACCCGTCGCGGCCACTGTCCCATGCCCTCATCGACGACGCCCTGCGCTGCGGGGAGGTCGCGCTGTCGCACGGCGACACCTTCACCGGGCGCCCCGGCACCCGCATCCATGCGAGCGACCGGGTTGTGGTGAAGCTGCGCTCGGAGCTGACTTTCGACGAAAAGGACCGGTATCGCTGGGTGCAGCGCACGCTGGAACGCGAGTGCGAGCTCGGCGTGCATCATCCCGCCAAGACCTGGTTTCTGCTGCGCACGGAGGATGGCGGGTCGGTGATCGCCAATGCCACGCCGCGCCTGCGCCCCCTGCACCAGATGACGACCGAGGCGCTGTGGCCGCAGCTGCTGGCCTACGTGCGGCAGATGCTGACCCTGTACGTGCGCATCGCCGCCGACAGCGACCTGCGCCTTGACGAGGGGCTGTCCAACTTCGGCGTCGATGCCGACGGCCGGCTGTTCTATCTCGACGACGAGGTATACCGCTGGGACGGGTTCACGTCGCTGGCCCAGGCACTCGGCGTGCTGTTCCGCCAACAGGAGTGGATGTCCGCCGAGGACGCCGCCGCACTGGGCGACGCGCTCGCACGCGCCGTCTGGCAGTGCCTGGACGACCCGCATTACCTGCGCGTGATCGGCGAACAGCTGCGCGGGCTGTTCTTCGCCCCGGGTGCGCAGCAGGCTCGCATGAAGGCCTTTGTCGATCGGCTGTTCGCGCAGTTTCGCACGCGCCCGGCGGCCGAGGGCGCCGTCACGGTCACGCCGGCGGCCAGGTGCTCGTTGCCGGCGCCGCGCGAGGATGCCGATGCCCTGTTTGCCAGTGGCCGGCCCGTGGCGATTCTTGCCGATGTGCATGCCAATCTGCCGGCACTGCAGGCGGTGCTGGCGGCGCTGGCCGAAGACGGCGTGACGGACGGCATCGTACTCGGCGACCTGGTAGGCTATGGTCCCCACCCGGAAGCCTGCATCGACCGCATTGCGCAGGCCGGCTTTCACGTCATCATGGGTAATCACGACTACGGGCTGATTCAGCCGGGCTCCCGGCGCGGGCTGTCGGCGAATGCGCGCTGGGTGCTGGACTGGAGCCGAGGGCGCGTGCGGCCCGAGCAGCGGGACTGGATCGCCGCCTTGCCGCCCTACCTGCAGGCCGAGGGCTGGCTGGCGGTACACGGGGCGCCGCGCGACCCGAGTTTCTTCTACGGTTACGTCTATCGCATGACCTTCGAGGACAACCTCGACAATCTCGCGGAACGCGATGTTGCTCGCTGTTTCCATGGTCATTCGCACCTGCAGGGTGTGTACACCCGTGGGCCCGCAGGCGATGAGTTCTGTAACGCGGCGGAGGTGTCGCTGGCGCGCGTCGACCAGGCGCTGATCTGTCCGGGATCGATTGGACAGCCGCGTGGCGGGGTGCCGGGGGCGGAGTACGCGGTGTACGACCCGTCGGCCAGTACCGTGAGCTTGCGCCGGGTCGATTACGCCCTGGCGGGGGTGGTGGACGACATGAAACGAAACGGCTTCCCGCCAATGCTCATCGATCGCCTCTACGAAGGACGCTGAGCGCGCTATACGGGGGTATGAAAAAGGCCGGGGCATGACTTGCCCCGGCCTTTTTTGTTGCTGCCGCGTCCTGGCTTACGGGCAGAGCGGTGCGACCTTGGGCAGCGCGTTGCGCAGCGAGGCCCAGCCCATGCCGAGGTTGGCCTTGCGGCCGGTGATCAGTACCAGCAGGGCGTTCTGCTTGCCCGGCACGATGGACATGAAGTGGTAGGTCTTCTCGGTCGACATCTGCACCTCCTGGATCAGGCGACGCACGTCACCGTCGCCGCGTTGGTCGGCGATCAGGTTCTCCACGTTCGAGACCGTCTTGCCGCGGAACATGTCCACGGCAGCCGCGGCCACGGCATCGAGATAGCTCTGTGTGAAGTAGGGCACGTTGTGCGAGACGGACAGGAGCAGGCCGGAGTCCAGGTCTACCACGGCGGCGCCGAGCGCGTCGGTTACGTCGTTGACCAGTTCCTGGCAGATATCATTCAGTGAAGCCATTGTTAAGTCCTCTCAGTTAGTGGTTTTCTTGATGTCACGATGTCTTCACGCTGCTGGCAATGACATCGGCGGTAGCGCGGCTGCTGCTCAGCAGCATGCCGAGATTCGCTTGCTTGCCGGCAAAGCTCGTCAGTACCAGCCTGGGCGTGATGCGCATGGTCACCGCATAGCCGTCGCTGTTTTCCACGATGACGAACTTGCAGGCCTGCTGCCTGGCCTCGCGCGCCATGGTCTCGCCCAGCGCGACCAGCGAGCTCGACATGGCGGCAATCCGTGACGTGGGCAGCTCACGTTGTGTCGCGGCCGTCAGTTCATTGCCGTCGATGGTGGAGAGGATCGCCCCGTAGGCGCCCTCGCAGCGATCGATCAGGCCGCCGAGTTTCTCGCGGCAAAAGGCTTCGGCTTCAGGGTGGAGTTTCATGGCTGGTGGGAGTCCTTGCGTGTGGTGTCGTCATGCGTATTCGAGCGAGGCCATCAGGGCGTCGAGCAACAGGAGGACGTCGTCCTTGTCGCGCACGTCGGCGGGAAAGACCGGGCAAACGAGCCCCCGCTGTTCCACGAAGTCCTGGAAATGGACCATCGAGTGGCGGGTGGCTATGTCCGTACGGGTGACCCCGATGACCACGGCTGTCTCGTCGATGAAGTCCGCGAAGTTGTCGAGGTAGATGGCGAGGTCGTCCAGCGGTGCGGGCCGGGTGTTGTCGACCAGGATCACGAAGCCGAGTGCGCCCTCGGCGAGGATGCGCCACATGTGCTCGAAGCGCTGTTGCCCCGGTGTGCCGTAGAGCCGGACCTTCTGGCCGTCATCGAGCGTGAATTCCCCGAAATCCATGGCCGCCGTGGTCTCGTTTTTCACATCGGCCAGTTCGTCCGTGGCCAGGACGTCGGTCGAGATCGGCGGGATCTCGCTGATCGCGGCGATGGCGGTGGTCTTGCCGGCGCCGGGCGAGCCGGTGAAGATAAACTTGAGTTCGGCCACTTGTGTCTCTCTCTTGGTGGTCTTCTGTCGTAACGCCGTCAGGCCAGGCCCAGGCTGGAGCGAATGCGGGCAAACAGGCCGCTGGTCGCGCCGGCCGATGGGGTGGCGGTCGCGGGGGGCGCCGTGCTCGCGGCGGCCGGCGTGCGCATCAGGTAGTCGCAGAGTTCGCAGGCGCAGACAAAGTTGGCCACGTTGGAAACGCCGATGTCGGTGGCGTTGGCGATTTCCTCGACGGTGGCGCTGCGTCGTGTCATGAACCCCGCAATGCGATTGAAATAGGGCCGGGAGTACAGGATCTTGAGGTTGGGCCAGCGACGCAGCCGCAGGCGGTCGGTCATGTGAAAGCCGGGCGGGAGTGCCCCGCCTGCGCCCAGTATGGCGCTGATCCATTTCACCTCATCGATCGACAGCTGAAGGGTACCGTCGCCCGCGAGGGGCAGTACGGCAGCGGTGTTCATGGAGAGCTGCTGCAGGTCGGCAGTGAACAGCAGCGACATGTTCGCCAGCGCGTGCGAGGCACGGGCCATGCCGGCCGCCACATCCAGCTGGAGCGTGTATGCCCCCTGTGTCAGTTCCAGGTTGCGCGTGGCCTGGGTCTGCAGAAGCCAGTGGTAGGCGCGTTGTCCGCCCGCGGCTGCCGGATAATCGCCCTTCGTCGGCGCAGGTCTGGTGCTCGCGCGCGGTCCGGCCTCGAGGGTGGCGCCGGACAGTCCATGGATCAGCTCCTGGACATCACGAAACCGGATGGGCTTGGGCAGGTGGTGTGCGAACTGGCCTGTTCGGTCGGGCCGGGCTGCGTAGGCCACCAGCGTATTGTGTGGCTCGAGCTCCAGCACGGCGGCGGGTGCCTGGTCGGTATCCACAATGATGAGACCGGCCCGGTCCCGATCGTCCACGATCTCCAGGCGACTGTGTCCCCGGGATTCGATCAGGTCGAGATACGAGCGCAGCAGCTGGGCATCGCGTTGCTCGACGCCATGCAATGCAATTCTGACGGTGTGCATGTTTGCCTCTTCAGGGCTGCCGTCCGGCGCCCCGTTTGTTTGCCGGTCTGATGCTGGATTTTCCCTTGGGGCTGGTCGTGCTGGTGGCTGTCGCGCCGGGAGCGGTCGGCCCTGAAGTGTCGGTATCCCCGGTGCGTCGGGATGAGACCGACCGGTCCCGCGGTATCAACGTCTTCCATGGGTTCCGTAAGAAAAATGCCATGTTCAGCGCATTTCCTC
>DSDH01000046.1 GCA_011055475.1 Phycisphaerales bacterium
CCGGCTTTCGTATGGTGAGCTGATTGTCCCGGAGGACCGCCAGGCGGTATGGGACGGCATACAGTCGGCCCTGGAGAGAAACCAGCCCTTCCAACTGGTCTACCGGATCACGACCGCCGATGGAGAATGCAAGTGGGTCTGGGAACAGGGTCGGGGTGTGCCCGGGCCCGATGGAGAGCGGGCGGTTCTGGAGGGGTTCATCGCCGATATCACCCGGCGGATGCGGGCCGAAGAGGCCCTGCGACGGAGTGAAGAGCGGCTGATCGCCGCACAGCACATGGCGAAGGTGGGGGATTTCACCTGGGACGTCGAAACCGGCGAGGTGACCTGGTCCGAGGCCCTGTTCGACCTGCTGGGGTACGACCGGACGGAGCGGATTGACTACGCCAGGGTGAACGCGGACATCCACCATCCGGATGACCTGGACCGGGTCACCGAGTGGCTGAATGACTGTGTGGCGTCCGGACGGACTGAGCTGACGCCGAACGAGTACCGGGTGGTGCGAAAGGACGGCCAGGTGCTTCACGTGCGCACGGTAGGGGTCATCGAGCGCAAGCCCGGTGGGGGGACCAAGGTCTTCGCCACGATTCAGGACATCACCGAGCGCAAGCGCGCCGAGGAAACGGTGCGGCAGGAGCGGGACAGGGCCCAGAAGTACCTGGATGTCGCGGGTGTGATCCTGGTGGCCCTGGACGCCGACGGTCGAGTGACGCTCATTAACCGGCGCGGTTGCGAAATCCTCGGCCACCCCACGGAGCAGATTCTGGGCAAGGAGTGGTTTGCGCATTTCCTTTCGTCCGAGGACCGCGACTCGACCCGGGCGACGTTCGCGCAACTCATGGCCGGCCAGCACGCCAAGGGCGAATACTTCGAGAATCGTGTCCGGACGGCGGCGGGCACGACGCGGCTGATCGCCTGGCACAACATCATTCTGCGGGATGATCATGGCAGGGTCATCGGCACCTTGAGCTCGGGGGAGGACATCACCGAACGGCGGCAGGCCGAGGCCGAACGGGATCGTCTGATGAAAGATCTCCAGGCCAAGAACGAGGAGCTGGAGAGCATCATCTACGTGAGCTCGCACGATCTGCGGGCGCCGCTGGTCAACATTGAGGGGTTCAGCGGGGAATTGAAGCGGGACATCGAGACGTTGCGTGGGCGGCTTTCGCAGCAGGACCGCCCGCTCGATCCGGACTTGGCGGCGCTGCTGGATCGCGACCTGCCCGAGTCATTGCGGTTCATCATCTCCGGTGCGGAGAAGATGGACGCCCTGCTGTCGAGCTTATTACGGTTGTGTCGGCTGGGGCGCGTGCCCGTGGATATTCAATTGGTGGACGCCGCGGCCCTGTGGCCGCGGGTCGTGGACGCGCTGCGGTACCAGATCGAGCAGGCCGGGGCCACGGTGCGGATCGGCGAGGCGTTGCCGCCGTGTCGGGCCGATGCCAACCAACTGAACCAGGTCTTCACGAACCTGCTGGACAACGCGATCAAGTACCGCCATCCGCAGCGGCCGCTTTGCGTGCGGATCGACGGGCGGCGGCAGGGCGACCGCGTGGTGTATTCGGTCGCCGACAACGGGCGGGGTATCGCGCCCGACCACCGCAAGTACATCTTCGAGGTCTTCCACCGTCTCGAGCCGGATGACGCCGCGGGCGGCGAGGGCCTGGGTCTGACCATCGTCAAGCGCATCCTCGACCGGCTGGACGGCACGATTGAGATCGAGTCCAATGCGCAGGGAGGCACCACGTTCTGCGTGTCGTTGCCGGCGGCGTGACGGGCCGGTTGGCGCAAGGTGTCCGGGCCGCCGATGGCCCCAGGGAAAGGAATCGCCCATGTATACGAGGGAACAGGTCGCCGCGACGATCGACCATTCACTCCTGAAGCCCTTTATGACCGTCCAGGATGTGATCGACGGCTGTGCGCTGGCCCATCGGTGCCAGGTGGCCACCTGCTGCGTGCGCCCGTGCGACGTGGCTTTGGCGCATGAACATCTGAAGGATAGTGGCGTCCAGGTGTGCGCGGTCGTGGGATTCCCGCATGGGGCGCACCGGACGCAGACCAAGGTCCTGGAGGCCCGGCTGGCGCTGGAGGATGGGGCCGCCGAGCTGGACATGGTGATGAACATCGGCCGGTTTCTGTCGGGGCGGCCGGATGAGGTGCGGGTGGACATCGAGGCCGTGGTCGCCGAGGCCCGTCCGCGAGAGGCGATCGTCAAGGTCATTCTCGAAACGTGCTACCTTTCGAACGAGCAGATCGCCCGCGCGTGCCGACTGTGTGCCGAGGCCGGGGCCGACTTCGTGAAGACCAGCACGGGGTACGGCGATGGCGGGGCCACGCCTGAGGTGATCGAGATCATGCTGCGTACGGTGGGGGACCGCATGAGGGTCAAGGCCGCCGGCGGCGTGCGAGACTGGGCGACCGCCGTCGCGTACCTGCGGCAAGGGTGCTCGCGATTGGGCGTATCGGCCACGGAGAAGGTGCTGGCCGGCGCCCCGGACGCCGGTCAGACCTGACGGGTGGGGCCCCGTCGGGCGCCGGATCGGCGCTGGACAGGGCCCGGCCCGACTGATACAACGGTGCCGGCAAGTCGACTGGATGCGGTCCGTGCGGCCGGGCAACGGAAAATGGTTCAGGGTAAGGGAGTCGTGACATGGAAGAGTTGACCCTCGACAAGCGAATCCGCCTCAGCGCCATGATGTTCCTTCAGTACATGTACTTCGCCGTGTTCTTCGTGCCACTGGCGGCGTACGTGAGCAACATGGGCGTCAAGGGCATTCTGTACGCGACCATCCTCAGCTCGATGCCGTTGGGTAATCTGGCGTCTCCCATCGTGTGCATGATCGCCGACCGGCACTTTTCCAGCCAGAAGGTCCTGGCCGTGTTGAATCTGATCTGCGCCGTGTTGTTGTTTATCGCGGCGAACGTGACCAGTCCCATATTGCTTTTTGTGGTCCTGCTGCTGGCGATGTTTTGCCACATGCCGACCTGGAGCCTGGCCAACGCGATCGCCCTGGCCCACAGCCCGCAGGAGAAGTTTCCCCAGATTCGCGCGCTGGGCTCCATCGGCTGGTTCGCCTCGGGAATTTTCGGGTTGGTGGCTCTGAAGATGTTTGACAAGAAGATCGACGGCACGGCGATCCCCCTGTACTGCGGAGCGGTTACGGCGTTGATCACGGCCGCCCTGAACCTGACGCTGCCGCATACGCCGCCGCCGGCCAAGGGGCAGAAGGCCTCGTTCATGGACGCGCTGGGGCTGCCGGCGCTGAAGCTGGTCAAGAGCCCGAACTTCGCCGCGTTCATCATTCTCTCCATGCTCGTCATGATTCCCTTTGTGACGTACTTTTCCTTCGGGTCACAGTTCTTCGATGACCAGGGCTTCGAGCTGGTGACGGCGACCATGAACTGGGGGCAGTTGGTGGAGATGCTGTTTCTCATGCTGCTGGTGCCCTTCCTGCTGGCCCGCTTTGGGGTCAAGTGGACCATGGTCATTGGAATCGCGGGGCTGGTTTTCCGGTATTTGATGTTTTGGGCCGGCAGCAAGGAGGACGTGGCGATTTTGTACTACCTGGCAATTCTGATTCATGGACTGATCTTCGGGTGTTTCTTCGTGGGCGGGCAGGTCTACATCGACAAGAAGGCCCCTCCCGAGATCCGGGCCCAGGCGCAAGGGTTGATCGGGCTGCTGTGCTTCGGTGTGGGCTGGCTCGTGGGCAACTACGTCAACGCCCTGTTGATCGACCACTATAAAATCGCCTCGGAATCCGGCGTCATGGTCACTGATTGGCAGTCTATCTGGAAGAGTATCACGGCCCTTTCGGTGGTCTTGCTCGTGGCCTTTGCGCTGCTCTTCCGGGATGATGTCAGCAAGGCGAAGGTGGCGGCGGCGGCCGAAGAGGCCATGATGCCGCCCACGGAGGACGAGCCGAAAACGCTGTAAAACCGCCCAAACCGGGGCGAGATGTGTGGGTCGGTCCGCGACGGGTTCGTAAAAAGGGCTTGCCTTTCGGGCTGATCGCCGCGAACCGCAGGCTGCCGATGGCGCTATGAATGACAGTGCGGTGTTGAATCGCCAGCGGAAGAACGCCGCGCGAGGGGGTATGGCGCGATGCGGTGCCCGTATGATGAGCTGACCACGCAACCGACGATCCTGTTCGCGGAGCTCGAGGCCTGGGAGCGGGAGCAGTTGGAGTCCATGTGTCCGGAGAAGTGCACGATCCGCACCTCTCCGGAGCGGCTGGAGGCCATCGGCGACGAGGACGTGGATGAGCAGGTCACGGCCTTCAGCCCGTTCATCCACAGCCGTGTCGATGCGGCGCAGTTGGACCGCATGCCGAACCTGAGGCTCATCGCGACACGCTCGACCGGCTTCGACCACATCGACGTGGAGGCCTGTCGGCAGCGGGGCATCCTCGTCGCCAACGTGCCGCACTACGGCGAGGACACCGTGGCCGAGCACGCCTTCGGCATGCTCCTGGCCCTGACCCGCAAGATCCACCGCTGCTACGAGCGCACCAGCCGCGGTGATTTCAGCATCGAGGGCCTGCGGGGCATCGACCTGGCCGGACGCACCTTCGGGTGCCTGGGCGTCGGGGCCATCGGCTCGCGGGCCATGCGAATCGCCGGCGGCTTCGGGATGAACCGCATCGCCTACGATCTGCGCCACGACCTGCGGCTCAGCGGGACGCGGGGTTCCGGTACGTGGAGATGGAGACCCTCCTGGCCGAGTCGGACGTGCTGAGTCTGCACGTGCCGCTGACGGACAAGACCCACCACATCATCGGCCGCGACGCCCTGGCCAAGATGAAGCCCGGCGCCATTCTCGTGAACACCGCGCGCGGCGGCCTGGTGGACACCGCGGCCCTGATCGAAGCCCTGCGTCGCGGGCGCTTGGGCGGGGCGGCCCTGGACGTGCTGGAGGCTGAGTCGGTCATCACCGAGGAGGCGGAACTGCTCAGCAGCCGCTACGACGTGGACACCCTGCGGCAGGTGGTGCAGTCCACCGCGCTGCTACGTTTGCCGAACGTGATCATCACGCCGCACAACGCCTTCAACTCGCAGGAAGCGTGCCAGCGGATCATTGAGACGACGCTGGACAACATCCACGCCTGGTTGATGGGCGAGCCGAAGAACGTCGTCAACGCCTGAGCTATCGGCGGTTCGCAGGACTGTTCGGCGGGTGAATAGAAACGCCGGGAAGGACGAATACGACCCGGTGGTGGAGGTATGTCTTCCGGGGCGACAGCGGCGGAGGGGCGATTCTCGTGATCTTCACCGGCGACAAGAACAAATCCGGGCTCTCTTCGTACCGGTCCCGATGAGCCATGAACGAGTTATTGTAAAGAAAGGGAGAGGGAATCATGAAATCACGACGAGGAATGCTTTTGACGGGGGCGTTAGCAGGGGTGTTGAGTGTGGTAGCCGGGTCGGTGGTCTATTCGCATTGTCAGATCCCGTGCGGGATCTATGGCGACGAGACCCGGTTTGACGTGCTGGCCGAGCACATCACGACCATCGAAAAGTCCATCAACCAGATCGTGGAGTTGTCCGCCGCCGACAAGCCCAACATGAACCAGATTGTGCGGTGGGTGAACAATAAGGAGGCCCACGCCGACGAGCTGACCGAGATCGTCACCTATTACTTCATGGCTCAGCGCATCAAGCCGGCCGAGCCGACCGACAAGGCTGCCCACGACCGCTACGTGCATCAGTTGACCCTGCTGCATCGGATGATGGTCGAGGCGATGAAGGCCAAGCAGACCACGGACCTGCAGCACGTACAGAACCTGCGGGGCCTGCTGTCCGCGTTCGAGAAGGCCTATATGGATCACGAGCACGGGCATACCCACTAACGGGTGGAAGGAGGGAACCATGGCCGACGGAGGATCCGGCGACATCTCGCTGGTCTTGTGCGGACAGGCCGGACAGGGCATTCAGACGGTGGAGACCCTGCTGAGCCGTATGGCGGCCCGCGCGGGCTACCACATCTTCTCGACCAAGGAGTACATGTCCCGCGTCCGGGGCGGCATGAACTCCACGCAAATCCGACTCAGCGCCCGGTCGATCACCGCCCCGGTCGCGCGGATTGACGTGCTGGTGGCGCTCGATCCGGCGGCTATCGGACATTTGGGCGGGCGCATCTCGACCGACACGCTCGTGTTGATGGAGCCCCGTGGCGACAACAGTGGCAAAGGCGATTCACAGGGAATAGCCATCGAGGTGCCGCTGTCCGACATGGCCAAGGACCTGGGCAGCAAGGTCTACGCGAACGTCATCGCGGCCGGTTTGCTCGCCGGGATGGTGAAGTTGCCGTCCGAGGTCGTCGCTGACGTCGTGCGCAGTGCGTTCGCCTCCAAGGGCGACGAGATTGTACAGAACAACCTGAAGGCCGTCCAACAGGGCATGGACCTGGTGGGGACTTGGCCAAAGGACCGAATGCCCCACGTCGATCTGACCGTCGATCCGCACGTGGCCGAGCAGATCCTGCTGCGGGGCGCCGAGGCGGTGGGCCTGGGGGCCCTGGCCGGGGGCTGCACCTTCGTCTCCTCGTATCCCATGTCGCCCTCGACGGCCGTGCTGACGTTCATGGCGCAGCACGCACGCGACTTCGGCATCGTGGTCGAGCAGGCCGAGGATGAGATCGCCGCGATCAACATGGCCCTGGGGGGCTGGTACGCTGGGGCCCGCTCCATGGTCACGACCTCGGGCGGCGGGTTCGCCCTGATGACCGAGGGCCTGAGCCTGGCGGGCATGATCGAGAGCCCTCTGGTCATCCACCTGGCCCAGCGGCCGGGACCGGCTACGGGTCTGCCCACCCGAACCGAGCAGGCGGACCTGGAGCTGGCGCTGTACGCCGGACACGGGGAGTTTCCGCGGATCATCCTGGCGCCGGGCAACCTCCGTGAGGCCTTCGAGTGTACGCAACAGGCCTTCAATCTGGCCGACCGCTACCAGGTGCCCGTGTTTGTCCTGACGGACCAGTACCTGATGGACACGTACTATAACGTGGACCGATTCGATATCGAGGCCTGCAAGGTGGAATCGCACACGGTGACGGCCGACGCGGACTACCGGCGATATGCCCTGACCGACAGCGGTGTTTCGCCGCGGGCCGTGCCGGGCAAGGGGCCTGGTCTGGTGATCGTCGACAGCGATGAACATGACGAGGCCGGACATATCACCGAGGACCTGGACCTGCGGGTGCGGATGGTGGACAAGCGGCTGCGCAAGGGACAGATCCTCCAGGAATCGGTCCGCCCGCCGACCCTGATCGGCCCGGAGGACTACCGCCACCTGATCGTGTGCTGGGGCTCCACGCGGCAGATCGTCGTCGAGGCCCTGGCGGGTCTCGATCGCCAGGATGCCGCCATCCTGCACCTGAGCCAGGTGCATCCGCTCCACCCCGATATCGAGCGGCATCTGGCCGCGGCCGAGAATGTGATCCTGCTGGAAGGCAACGCGACCGGGCAACTCGGCAAGCAGATTCACCTGTCGTTTGGCGTGGAGATCGACCGCCGGATTCTCAAATACAACGGGCTGGCCTTCACGGTGGAAGAGGTCGTGGACCGCGTCAAGGCGATGATGGATTGACGGCCCGCGGGCCGGGCGAGGACGGTATTATGGACGCAAAGACGTATGACA
>DSDH01000353.1 GCA_011055475.1 Phycisphaerales bacterium
ATACTATATAACACAGGAGGTTTGCGTTGCAAACCTGTTCGATCTGACGGTCGCGGAGAACCCGTACCACGATGAAGCGTTTGTTGGACTACCACAAGAGGGTGCGGTGCGCGGTCGTCGTACTCGGCCTGTGCGGTATGGTTCTGGTCGGCGGTGCTTGGGCCGCGCCGGTCTCCTCCCATCGGGCCGAACAGGTCGTTCGAGGGTGGCTGCACATCAAGGGGCGGACCGCCCTTGGGCTCGAAGCGAGGCACAAACGCATCGGCCCCGCCAGCACGTACTATGGCCCACGCGGCGAATGCCTGTACCACGTCGTACCGCTTGAGCCCCAAGGCTTCGTGATTGTCGCGGGCGACGACCAGGCCGAGCCGGTCATCGCGTTTTCGATGGCCGGGCGATTCGAACCTTCAGCGGGAGTCCCGCTGGCGGACGTGCTCGAACGCGACCTGTCACGCCGCTTTGCGACGGCCGCGGACCGTCTGCGACAACGGTCCGTCCCCTCACGGATCCCCCGACGCTGGGAGCAGTTGCAGGAGGCCGACGACATCCCCCAGCCGCCCAGCGATCCCATCACCAACATGACCGACCTGGACGATGTCCGCGTGCCGCCGCTGGTGGCCAGCACGTGGGGCCAGACGACCGTGGGCAATTACATCAACGGGTTGAGTCTCTACAACTACTACACGGGGCCCTACGAAGACGGCAACTCAAACAACTATCCCTGCGGCTGTGTGGCCACGTCCATGGTCCAACTGATGCGATACCACGAACACCCCACCGCCAGTCCCTGGTACTTCAATTATGGTCTGATGCCGCTGGTTCCCAAAAGCACGATCACTCTGGCCCAGCGACAGGAGATCGGACGGTTCTGCTTCGCCGCCGCCGAGGCGGTTGATACCCAGTACGGCGCATCCGGGTCCAGCGCCAGTCTGTACGACGCGGCGCACGAGCTGGTCGATACGTTTGGCTTCGGTCAGGGCATCTACGGCTATAATCAGGGCAACAACATCGGCGCCGCGGTCTTACTGCAAATGATCAACCCCAATCTCGATGCCCGCCTGCCTGTGCTACTGGGTCTGGACGGCGCGAGCGGCGGACACGCGGTGGTCTGCGACGGTTACGGGTATGACGCCGGCACGTTGTACCACCACCTGAACATGGGCTGGAGCGGTCTGTCCGATGTGTGGTACGCCTTGCCGGACGTCGATGCCACGTATCACGAATTCAACACGGTGGACGTGTGCGTGTACAATCTCTTCACGTCCGGGACGGGTCAGGTGGTCAGCGGACGCGTCACGGATCCGTTTGGCGCGCCGCTGTCGGGGGTGTCCATGGGCCTGTCCGCCCGCGGCTCGACCTTTTCGACCCTGACCGATCTTCGCGGGGTGTACGGCCAGAGACAGCTTCCCAGCAATACCAACGTTACGATCACCCCTTCCAAGCGAGACTGGACGTTCACCGCGCGAACCGTGAAGACGGGTTGGAGCATTCAGAGAACTCAAACCTGCGGGAACCTCTGGGCTGTGGACTTCGTGGGGTACCCGGCGGTCGGGCTGATCCGGTTTGACCGCGAGGTGTATGTCGCGGGGCAGACCGTGACGATTCAATTGGCCGACGCCGCACTGATCGGACGCCAACAGTACGACGTGCTCGTTACCACGACCGCCGGGGACCAGGAAAGCGTACAGTTGACCGAAACCGCGACCAATTCCGGCGCGTTCGAGGGCTCGATTCCCACCGCCGAGGCCGGGTGGATCGCCGGCGATGGTGTGCTGCAGGTCTGGGATGGCCAGACGCTGACGGTGACGTATCCGGATGGGACCACGACGGACAGCGCGACCATCGAGGGCACCGCGACACTCGAGCCACCCACCGCCTACGGGCAGCTCGCATACGTCCCGACGGGACAGGCAACGACCATCCTTCTGGAGGTCGAGGATGATGGTTTCCCGCAGCAGATCCTGCACTGCGTGGTGACATCGCTGCCTGCATACGGCATTCTCAAGGACGCACAAGGGCGGACAATCACGACCGACGACCTGCCCTACACGTTGCCGCAGCAGGGACGTACGGTCGATTACACCCCTGGCGATTGTTTTGTCGGTCTGGACGAGTTTGCGTTTGTCGCCGACGATGGCGGCGATGCTCCGCAAGGGGGTTGGAGCGATCCGGCGGGGATCACGGTCGCGGCCGCGGCGGTGATGGGTACGCATTTCGAGCAAGGGCTGCCCGCCGGCTGGCAGGTGATCGACGGGTACGCCGACGGCATGACCTGGCAATGGTCCGATGCCGAAGGTTACGCCATGATGCTCGTGGACAGCGACGCCGCGGGCAAGGTCTGGATGGACGAGCAGCTCATCAGCCCGCCGGTCGACTGCTCGGCCTTTCAGGTAGTCAAGCTGGTCTACGACCATGATTTTTACTTCAATGAAGACGAGATCGGCGACGTGGACGTGCGGGTCGATGGCGGCCCGTGGCAGCGGGTTCGGCGCTATCAAGGTGCGGATGACTGGGCGGTGGTCGAGCTGGATGTCTCCAACGTGGCCGCGGGCCGCGCCAACGTCCAAATCCGCTGGCGCTACCACAACGCCTTCTGGGACTGGTACTGGGCCCTGTTTTCGGTGGGGGTCCTGGGCTCACCGTCGGCGGTGCCCGGTGACGTCAATGCGGACTGCCGCGTCAATCTGAGCGATTTCGCCCGATTGGCCGCATCCTGGAACACCATCGAACAGAATCCGGCCTGGGACGGGGCGTGCGATCTGGCCGAACCCCGCGGCCTAATCAACGTGGAGGACCTGCAGGTTTTGGTCGATTATTGGCTGAGTGGACCGTGATACGTTCCAAAAACGGAAGGTGATTCTTGCCGTGCATTTGTGAGAGGCGGCGCAGAGCAGGGTTGCTCGGTTTGTGGGTAGGCTTGGTCGCCGTCTGTGGCTTGGCATGGCTGACGGTCCGGGCCGAGCCGGTGAACTGGCTGGCCCGGAGCGGCTTCGAACGGCCGCAGGACCTGGACCGCTTCGAACGCCTGACGGCAAAGGACCGGATCGTCTATCGTCGCGTCCGGCGGATCGGCGAGGCGCTGGTGCAACGCGACTTCGTCGCCTATCACTTCGACGACAAGGGACGCCTGCTCGATTTTCGCGTCCATTGGCGGGATGACCTGCCTGAGACCCTGCCCCCCGTCATCGACCGCCAAAGACTGGCCGCCGTGGTCGATGGTGAGGTGCGCTACGCCGGTCTGTTCTACCTGGCGCCGGACTGTGAGGTGACGCCGATTGATCCGCTTCCAAAGAACCCGTGCTGGGTTGTGGAGACCTTGCGTAGCGGCCGCATCGAGGGGGTGGTGGTCGATGCGGTGGAGGGCCGCATACTTGGCGCAGCCGTGCCGCCGCCGTACGAGGCCGTCTCCTTTTCCGGGCCGATCAACATCTCCGAATGCAGCAGCGCCTGGACAAGCTGGTACCAGAACGCGGCCGACTGGTTTGATCGGATGGGCTACCCCACACAACGCGTGCGGTACCCGGGCCAGGCCACCGTTCAGGGGCACATCCAATCCTACGAGACCGCCTTGTTCTACGAGATGGGCCACGGGGGCGCGACCAGCTTCACCAATGGCTGCAGCGACGCCACCTCCGCTGCGGAAATCGCCAACTGGTTGATCGACTACCCGCCGATGCCGTTTGCCTTCATCGGAAGCTGCGGTGGCATGTGCAGTACCGGACCGGGCACCTTGTCGCATGCCTTCCGTAAGGGTTCCGAGGAGCGGACCGCCACCGTCGGCTATTGCGGCATGGCCGACGATCCCTGCAAGACGGATTGTTGGTACGGGGGCTACACCGTGTCGTGGCAGGAGCGGATGTTTGAGCTGCTCAGCCAGGGGCGGACGCTGGGCGAGGCGTTCGAGGGGACCAACCTGGACTATCCGGCTTGTGCCGCGGGCGCGTGTTTTCGGCTGGCCGGCGACGAGAACCTTACACTGACGCCCAAGGTCCGCCGCCGCGTGGATATCACGATCTACGTGGATGCCTCGGCGACGGGGGCCGACGATGGCAGCTCCTGGGCCGATGCGTACCGCGAACTACGCGACGCGATGGCCGTCACGGCCCCGGGGGATCGCATTTACGTGGCGCAAGGTGTCTATCGACCGGCCTCGCCCGGCGGCGATCGTGGTCGGTCGTTCCATCTGCCTGAAGGAGTGCAGTTGCTCGGCGGGTTTCCGCCGGGCGGCGGCGATGAGGCCGACCGCGATCCCAATCGATTCGAGACTATTCTGTGCGGTGACCTGAATGGCGACGACGGGCCGGACTTCGCCAATCGTGGCGAGAATGCCTACCACGTCATCATTGCCGCCGGTGGAGACGTGGGTACGGTGCTGGACGGTGTGACGATCCGCCGGGGCAACGCCGATGCGCCCTATCAAATCGACACCAGCGGTTTCGCCCAGGCCGGGGGCGGGATGGTCGTCATCGGCGGCGGCCTGAGCGTTATTGACTGTCACTTCATCGAGAATGCCGCCCGTTCGGACCAGACCAGTTGGGGCGGGGGCGTGTATGCCTCCCCCGGCGCCCGGCCGGCCTTTGAGCGTTGCCGGTTTGAGCGGAACGTCGCCGTTGTCGGTGCCGCTCTGTACGGCACGCCGGGCCGCCTGGTGGACTGTCTTCTTGAGGGCAATCGTGCAGGCCGAAATGGTGGCGGTATGTACCTGGTCGGCGGCGCGGGCGACCTGGATATCAGCGGGTGCCGCTTCGCGCGCAATGAGGCCGACCAGGATGGCGGGGGCGTCTACATGATCGACGCCGGCGCCGGGCCACGCCTGCTGGCTTGCATCTTCGAGGGCAATCGGGCGGGACGGTTTGGTGGGGCCATCTGCGGCGATGAGGCCGGCATGCGCGTCGACCGGTCGCGGTTCGTGAGCAATCAGGCCCCACGGGGAGCCGCCGTATACGCCATCGACGTGGAGGCGACGATCGGGCATGGCCTGTTCGCCCGAAACAGGGCCGGCGATTCGGGCGGCGCGATCCATGCCGTCCGCGGTTGGCTGACCCTTCGCCAGTGCACGATGGCCGGCAATGAGGCCTCACAGACCGGTGGGGCCCTTGCCGCAAGTGGTTCGCGTGTCGATGTAATGAACTGCATTCTCTGGGATGACCACGCGCCGGCGGGGGCGGAGCTTTGGCTGGGAGATGGCGCCGACATGCTCAGCCTCTACAACAATGTAGCCGGTGGTCGCGGTGGGCTGATGGCGGAAGACGCCGCGTCGGTGCAGTGGGGGCCGGGCAACATCGACGTTGATCCCCTGTTTGCCTCGGCCGAAACCGACGATTACCACCTGCAAAGCGCTGCGGGGCGGTGGGACTCCACTCTGTCCCAATGGGTCCTTGACGCGGCAACGAGCCGCTGCATCGACGCGGGCAATCCCGGAACAGACCTGCACGAAGAGCTTGTGACGATTCCGGGCACCTCGGCAGATCACCGTAACCTGCGGGTCAACATGGGCATGTATGGAGGCACGACCGAGGCCAGCCTGTGCCCGGTCGGGTGGGCGCTGTTGAGCGACATGACCAACGATGGCACGACGGACCTGGAGGATCTGGCGATCTTGACCACGTACTGGCAGGCTACCGGCGACGACCTGCCGGCCGATATGGTTCGCGACAGGGGGGTCAACCTCGCCGATCTGGCCGTCCTGGCCGGTGACTGGCTGGCCGTCACGCCCTGGCACTGAGGCCATCCAGCAGGGGCGGGGTGCCGCCCCGTTTGCCTGCTCTAAACGCCCGCGCGGGTCAGGGCCACGTCATCCCTGAAGCGTCTGGACCACGTCGGCACACCGGCGGCACAGGTCCGGATAACCGTCGATCTGCCCGACCGTGGGCCAGTAATTCCAACACCGCTGGCACTTGGGGTGGCGGCTCCGATCGGCCCGCACCTCGAACGTCGGACCCTGCTCCACGGTCACCTCGCTGGTGATGCACAAGGCGGCGAAGGCCTCCGTTCCGAAGTCGCTAATCCGCTCATAAAGCTCCGGGTCGGCCAGCGTGATCGCCACGGTCGCTTCCTGGTTGCTGTTGATCGTCTGGTCTTTGCGCAGCCCCTCGAGTACCCGAAGCACCTCATCCCGCAGGGCCATGATCTTGTCCCACGCGGCCGTCTCGCTGGCTGTGTCGATCGTCGAGTCCGGTTCGGGCAGGTGGGCCATGTGCACGCTGTCGACCGGCTCGGGCTTGTGCTTCATCGCCGTCCAGGCCTCCTCGGCGGTGTGCACCAGGATCGGGGCCAGCATCCGCACCAGATCGCCGAGGATCCGATGCAGCACCGTCTGGGCCGACCGTCGCGACGGGCTCGCTTGTCCGTCGCAATACAGCCGATCCTTGAGCACATCCAGGTAAAGACTGCTCATCTGAACCGTACAAAAGTTGTAGAGCAGCGCAAACACCCGATGAAAGGCGAAGCCATCGTACGCCTGCCGCACCTGCCCGATCAGTCGCGTCAGCTCCTGCATCGCCCAGCGGTCAATCGGCGGCATCTGTTCGTAAGGCACGGCCGCGGCCGGTTCGAAATCGTCGATGTTGCCCAGCAGGTACCGCAGTGTGTTGCGGATCTTGCGGTAGGCGTCCTGCAGCCGGCCGATCAGCTCGTCGCTGCACCGCATGTCCTCCTGGTAGTTTACGCTGGCCACCCACAGCCGCAGGATATCCGCCCCGTACTTGCCGACCTCCTCCAGGGCGTTGACGTAGTTGCCCAGCGACTTGGCCTGCTTCATGCCCTTCTCATCCACGGTGAAGCCGTGCGTGAGCACCGTCTTGAATGGGGCCTTCCCCATACTTCCCAGTGCTGGCAGCAAGGACAGTTGGAACCAGCCGCGGTGCTGGTCCGAGCCCTCCAGGTACATATCCACGGGCAGCGGCCAGCCCCGACGCGAGGCGACGCCGTGCCAACTGCAGCCCGACTCGAACCACACGTCGAAGATGTTCTCTTCCTTCGACAGATCATCCCAGGAAAAGCCCTCCGGCAACGGGAAGTCCTCGCCCAGGATCTGCCGCGGTGCATCGGTGAACCACGCATTCGAGCCGCGGTGGCCGATGTACTCGGCGATGGCCAGCACGGCCTGCTTACCCCGCTCGGTCTCCAGCAGGCTCTTGCCCTGCGCGTTCACGATCGACGGGATGGGCAGCCCCCACGCCCGCTGGCGGCTGATGCACCAGTCCGGCCGCGATTCGAGCATGCCGCGAATCCGCTTCTCGCCCCAGGCCGGCACCCACTGCACCGCCGACAGGCTGTCCAGGGCCATCTGCCGCAGGCTCTTGCCATAGCTTGGAATCACCCGATCCACGCTGATGAACCACTGCTCCGTGGCCCGGAAGATCACCGGCATCTTGCTGCGCCAGCAGTGCGGGTAACTGTGCAGAATCTCACTTTCGGCCACCAGCCATCCGGTCTTACGCAGGTGCTCGTTCACCTCGCGATCGACCTCGAGCACGGACTTGCCCCGCAGCCAGTCGGGCACGGTGTCATCGTAGCACCCGTCATCCTTGACGGGCGAATAGACCGCCAGGCCGTTCTGCTGGCCTGCCACGTAGTCCTCGACGCCGTGCCCGGGCGCGACGTGCACCAGCCCCGTGCCGTCCTCGG
>DSDH01000141.1 GCA_011055475.1 Phycisphaerales bacterium
GATTATTGGGCGAATGGAGCAGACCATAATCTCGACGGGAAAGTTAATATGCAGGATTATTCTATAATGGCTTCTCATTGGGTTAATGATTCTGAAGGAGATTATTGGACAGAAGAGAATTTTGAATTTAGGCAGACTCCTTGGGAAAGACAGTAGCAAAACCAGAAGGTGTCAGGAATCCTTTTTCGGCCTCGATGTTTTTCATTGTGATCGGCCGGCAGTAGTCACTGTGTCCCGCCCCGCTCCCGGCTGACCGGGAGCAAGTCAAGCCCCCCACTTCCCCCGGCTCGGAGTTGATCCGGGCGTCCCAGCCGATACAATAGGCTCGTGCGACGTATGCGGAGGTGACGAATGACAGTCCCACAAATCTGTCTGTTCTTGGCGTTGGCGGCGAGCCCCAGCGCGGGGGCGGACGCCCCACTGCGGCCGGTCGTCCAGATCGAGGAGGACATCTACAGCCACGAGCCGGCCAACAACGGCGCCGGGCCCATGTGGTGCCACGGGTCCACCTGCCTGGTGCGGCTGGGCGATGACCTGTTCGCCACCGGCCTGGAGACCCTCCCGCAGGCCAAGCCCCTCAACAACTGCCGCTGGATGCTGTTTCACCGTGGGCCCCAGGGCTGGCACACGGTCCACACCGACACATCGGGCCGCACCCGCGAGCCCTCGCCGCTGGCCGGCTTCGCCGATGGCCGCCTGTTCGTCTCGGCCAACCCCACGCTGAATACCGATCCGGACGCCTACGCCGGCCCGGCCCGCCCCGAGATATTCCAGTTCACCGCCCAGGACCTGTCCCGCACCCCTGAAAAGCTCATCCCCACCTGGTCCGACCGGCCGCCCTTCACGGAGCACTCCTACCGCAGCGTCGCCGCCGACGGACCCAACGCCGAGCTGATCCTGTTTCAGAACATCGGCTACACCCACGCCGAATGGACGTTCCTCGACCGCGAGGGCCGCTGGAGCGCCCATGGCCAACTCAAGTGGCCCTGGGGCGCGGACTACGCCAGGCCCCAGCCCATACGGGTCTGCTACCCCAACGTGGCGCTGCGCAACCGCCAGGTCCATTTCTGCGGCGTCAGCGACATCACCGAGCCGAATCCGGCCTGGCGGGCCTTCAAGCAGAAGCTCACCGGCCGGCAATGGGATTATGATTTCCGTCGGCTGTTCTACACCTGGTCGCCCGACATCACCACCGGCCGCTTTGAGCCCTGGATCGAGGTCGCCGGCCGCGAAAAGACCTGCGGCTGGATCACGCCGGGCGATCTGTGGGTCGCGCCGGATGGCCACGTGCATCTGCTATGGTCCGAGCGGGCCATCGACGAGCGGCTGCGCGAGGAGTTCTTCCCCGATGCCAAACAGAGCCACGCCCTCAATTACGCCGTGCTCCGCGAGGGTCGCATCGTCCGGCGGCGCACGCTGCTGGTCGCCGAAGAGGGCCGATCCAACGAGCGACCCGGCCGTGGCCGCTTTCACGTGACGATGGATGGCCGCCTGTGCGTGTTCTTCTACGTCTCCGGCGCCGACGCCCAGGGCCGAGGCATCGCGGAGAACCGCCTGTTGGAGATCAGGCCCGATGGCGCCGTCGGCCCGTCCGCCAAGGTGCCCTTCGACAGACCGTTCACGGAGTTCATGACCGCCACCGGGCGCGCCGGCTCCACGCCATCCGATGTACTGGATATTCTGGGAACCCGCCAGGGATCGGGCGCCACCATCAGCTTCGCCCGAATCAAGCTGTATTGACAGTCGGGAAAACCTGCCCCCCAACGTGAAAGGCATGGGAAGACTCCTATGAACCCGGATCCGAATTCCCAGACCGGCAAACAAAGCCTCTGTCTCGCGATCGCGGGCCTCATCCTCCCGCTCGTGCTGGCGCTGCCGCTGGCCGTGGTTGAATGGCTCATAGGTACACAAATCACCTACGTCGTCTGCGGAGTGCTGTTCCTGAGCCTGGAGACGGCCGCTGTCATCACAGGTATCATCGGGAGGAACTCTGCCTATGGCAAAGCGGGGTTGGCTCTCAGCGTGGGATTGCTCGTGCTGGCCGGCTTGGCGGCCCCAACGATGGGTAGATACACGCCCGTGCGAGAACCCGGTGGCACTCCGCAGACCCGCACAGGGAATAACGATTGAACAAGCCTCTGGCGCACCGAAACCCGATTCGGCGTTGAGCCGTGTCATGTGGAAGCCAAGGGCAGCATGCCCGTCGCCCTTTGCCCTTCGTCGGAACATGCCCACGACAAGCGTGGGCATGCCACCCGCTCCGATGCAAAAACCTGCAAAGTCTGTCATTCCGGGCTTGACCCGGAATCCACGCCTTGCGTGCAGAGAGCACACCACACGTCGAGCGTGCACCCCGAATCAAAGCCTGCCCCGGACTCGATCCGGGGTCCGGGGTGACACTTTTTCAACAAACTGCTACGACTCCCCAGCGGCAGGCTTCTGCATCCGCAGCGGCAACGCCACGTCCGCCGAACGCAGGTGCAGGTCGCACTGCGGAAAGGCGATCTCGATCCCCGCTTCTCGGAACGCATCGTCGATCGCGCAATTGATCTCGTGCCGCACCGCAAGAAAATTGTCCATATCGGTCAGGTACACGCGCAGCTCGAAGATCAGCGCACTGTCCCCAAACTCCTGGAACACCACGCGCGGCGCCGGATCGGTCTGTACCACCAGCGGATGAGCCCGCGCCACGCGGTAGAGAACCTCCTCGGTCTTTCGAATATCCGAACCGTACGCCACACCGACCACGAAATCCAGCCGCAGGATCCGGTCCGACAACGACCAGTTGACGAGCCGGCCGGTGATAAACTCCTTGTTCGGCACCACCAGCTCCTTCTGGTCCCACTTGCGGATCGTGGTCGCGCGGATGCGAATCCGCACGACCTTGCCGCTGATGTCGCCGACCGTAACCGTATCACCCACGCGGACGGGCTGTTCGAAGAGAATGATCAACCCGGACACAAAGTTGGCGAAGATCTCCTGCAAGCCGAAACCCAGGCCGACCGTCATGGCCGCGATCAGCCACTGCACCTTGGCCCACCCGATGCCGAGCTTCTGAAAGGTCAGCACAACGCCCACGACCACCAGCCCATAACGGGTCAGCGACGTGATCGCGAAACGCGCCCCCCGATCCAGCGGCAGACGCTGGAGAACGACGATCTCCAGCAGACCCGGCACGTTGCGGGCCACCAGCACGGTCATCACGAGGATGACCACCGCCACCATCACCCGGCCCAGGCTGACAACCACTGGCTGGCCCTGGGCATCGGTGGTGTGCCACAGCGTTACCTGTTCCAGTGCCCCCAACGCCGGCAGAATCGCCCGCCACGTCCACCAGACGCCCACGGCGAACAGCAGCACCGTGCCGGCCCGCACGAGCCCCATGGCCTGCTGCGAGAGGCGATCCTCCACGGGTTCGGCCGGTTCAACGGCGGCCTCGGCCCCTCGCGCCGCGGCCTTGCGTTGCCGCTGTCGCCGAATGGCCATCCGCTTCTGGACGACCGCCAGCCACCGGACGATACACGCCTGCAAGACCAGCAACGCCGCCACGAGCAGCAACGTCTCCACAAGCCGAACATAGAGTTGCCGGGCGGCATACAGATAGCCCATCAGCGCCAGGACCGCAGGGACCAGAGGGATGGACAGCCCCAAGGCGTAGGACACAAACCGCAGCCGCTCCAGCCAGCCGTTGGGGTGACGGTGAAAGTAAGGCCCCATCACGCACCCATCGGGGCGTAGCACAATGGCCAAGAACACCAGCAACAGGAGGGGCTGGGCGGAGAACAGCAATCGCCCCAGGCCGGCCTTCCAGTCCTCGTGACCGGGCACGCGGAAAAGCATGGTCAACACGACCGCCAGAGGAATAAGCGCGGCGAAAAGCCACGTGGCCTGGCGTCGCAGCGCCTGCAGCGGTTCGGCCTGGAACCCCAAGTGGCTGCCGAGCCCCTCGGCCAGCGCGAAGAACCGCAGCAGCCCGTAGATCGTCAGCATCGCCGCCGCATAGCCCAGCCCTTGGCCCAACACCCGGCCGAACGCCTCGGCGCCCTCGGCCGTCTCCAGTCGCCAACCCACAAACGCCAGAACCAACGGCACCGGCGCAATAAGCAAGAGCGTCACGACTCCCGCCTCCAGGGTATAGATAAAGCGGTCGGTGTAACGGTGTTCGATCCGATCGTGCAGCGCCGTGAGCCTCGCGCCAAGCCGGCGACGCGGCAGAATCAGCCCGACCAGTAAGACCAGGACGATGCCGTAAAGCACCGCGTGGGATCGCGCATCCACCGCCAGCGTCCGCAGCGTGCGACCCCACGCCACCGGATCAAGAAGCCACCGCACCGCGCCGCCGCTGGAAACTAGGTCGCCCGGCCGAAACGCCGGCAGATTACGCACCCACAAAATCCGTTCGTCGATGAATCGCGCGTACTCCGCCGCCAACCGAACCAGCAGCCGCTGTTTGCTGTCCAGTGTGCTGAGCAAACCAGCGTAGTCGAGACTGTAGCCGGCCAAGGCCTGCAGCGTGCTTCGCCGGTCACCCAGGAGCCGCGCCAATTCAGCCTGCATCTGCGCGTACGCCGGATCATCGGTCCCCAATCCCGCCTCGGCCAGCAGGGCCGCGGCTTGCGACGCCGGATCACTCAACTCGGACCAGGCGCCGTCGTAGGTCTCATAGGCGCTCTTGGCCGACCCAATCTCCGCGACTCGACGGGCGATCTGGTCTTGAAGATCGGCCCGGTCGGGAAGGCTGTTCCGCTCGGCCAGCAGCAGCACCCCCAGCACGTCCGTCACCTGACCGGCACTGGTGATCTGGGCTTTGATCTTCTCGAACTGCTCGCTGACCTTCTTGTAGCGGGCATCGGCGGCGGCCACGTCGGCTCGCGCCTTCTCGATCCGGGTGAGCAACTCGGCCTGCAGCCCGGCCAGCCGGGCGTTCTCCTTGGCGGCCGTCTGAATCACCGGATGCTGAAACCGGGCCTCGCGAACGGCCTGACGGGCCTTTTCCTGCTCCCGCTCAATCTCCAACCGCCGCGCCTCGGCCAGCGCCTCCTCCAGAAGCTTGACCTGCTTTTCCGCCGCCGTCACCGTCCGCGCGATCAGGTCCCGCCGCATCGCCAGAAGCTCACGGGTGGCGTCGTAGGCCTTGAGTTCATCCTCGATCACCGCCACGCGGGCCTGCGCCACCGCCTGCTCGACCCGCAACAACGTCAGATTCGCCTGCGCCGTCTCGCTGGGTGGCGTCTGACCCTGCTGGGCGGCCTGCAACGCCGCCAGCCGCTGCTCGACCAGGCTCAGCGACTCCCTGGCGGCCGTGATCTCTGCGGGGATCTTGGCCCGGCGGTCCAGCCGCCGCTTCGGTTCTTCAGCCAGAGTGGCCGACTGCTTCTGGGCCTGATCGAGCGCGGCCTTGGCCGCGGCCAGCAGGGACTCCAGCTCCGAGGCCGTCGCCCCCGCAGGAATCGGCGTCTCGGCGGGGCCGGCGGCGGCCAATTGCCCCTTGGCCTTCTCCATCTCCGCCGGGGCGGCCTGCTGCTGTTGTACGAAACCGGCTCGTTTCGCCTGCAACTCCGCCAACAACTTGAGCTGGGCCAACGTCTTGTCGTAGGCCTCCAGCAGCCTGGCCTTGGCCTCGGCGTCCGGGGTCTCGGCCTGGGCGGCCTTGTCGCGAAGCGCCTGGACTTGCTCAAGGGTGGGCAAGCCGGCAGAAACGGATGCCGTCACCCCATCGGCCCCACCGGATGAAGCCGCCGCTTCGGTCCCTGCCGTCTGGGCCGCCGAAATGGGCGTCATGCCGGCCGCCAGCGGCCCGACGGATACGCCCCGCCCTGCCGCACACACGGCCGAAAGCCCTGCCAGCACGAATCCAACCGCCCCCCACCGTCTTTCGTGATGGCGCTGAACAAACGACTTTTCCATCATCGCCCCATTCCTGAAGCAACCAACCCGACGGCGCGTGTAGGCAAGGGGAAACGATCCCGATGGCACGGCCTTCGTTCGCGGACCTGTCGCGCACTCTAACGGGCCGAGCCGAACCAGACAAGAAGAATTGCCGCCCGACCCCGAAGACCGGAAACGACCGCGTGAAATGGACGAATCAGGGGTTGGTGAACCCCTCGCGGACGGCGTATTTCGTCAACCCCGCGACATTATGGATGCCCAACTTGTCCATGATGTGCTCGCGGTGCGAATCGACCGTCTTGACGCTGACGTTGAGAATCCGGGCGATTTCCTTGGTGGTCCTGCCCTCGGCGACAAGCTGAAGAACCTCGATCTCGCGGCTGGTCAGGCCGTCGCCCCCGGACCACTTGGGATTCGTGAGCATGTTCACGTAATCCGAGAAAATCACCCGGGCGATCTTCGTGCACAGGTAGGTGTTCCCCCGGGCCATCGCGTCGATGCCCGTCATCAGCTCGGCGAAGGCCGAATCCTTGAGCATGTAGCCCGAGGCGCCGGCCTTGAGCATCTTGGCCACGATCGCGCCGTCGGAATGGGTTGACAGGGCCATCACCTTGAGCTTGGGATTGTCGGCCACCATCTGTCGCGTGGCCTCGATCCCGTTGAGATTCGGCATGCCGATGTCCATGATAACCACGTCCGGGGCCAACTCTTTGACCAGACGCACGGCCTGACGGCCGTCGGCGGCCTGCCCCACCACCTCCACGTCGGGCCGGCGCCGCAGCAACGCGCACATGCCCTCCCGCATAATCTCGTGGTCATCCGCAATGAAAACCCTGATGCTCATCCGTCGGACCGCCTGTTCATCCGCCGACTCTTTCGGGAGTCTCGTATACTATAACCCCCGTACCGCATAAAAACATTTTTTTTCGGGTGCGATCCGATGGACCCGCCGTCCCATCCTCCAGACGGCTTCCCGAACAGAACACAGCCCGAGACTTCCACCCCTCTCCGATACGCCCTGTGCCGCGACGTGCACCTCCATGCCTCCGACCCTTCGCCCGGCGCATGCGCCGATCGGCCCCGTAGCATCGAATCGATCATTGAAACTGTACCGCAAGGCACCATGAAATCAAGACAGGATTTGCCAAAAAGCAGGTCCCGGCGGCCGAGCCGCCGCGCGGCCTTACGCCTGCACGACCGTTGGCTCATCGGCCAACCGGCTGCGGGCCTCGGCGATCAGGGTGAGCATGCGATCGGCTTGTTGTCGGATGGCCGCGTCGGGGTGCGTGACCCGGGCGTTCCACTTCTGATACTCCTGGTTGAGCCGCTGACGCCGCTCCGCCGCGTCCATCTCCGCCTCGATGCCCAGCAGAAAACACATATCCTCCACGCGGTGCGTGTGCATGGGCAGGCACTTCTGGGCCATCGCCCGGAACTTCTCCCGGTCAATCCCCAGTCGTCCGGCGATACGCATCAGCCGATCCGTGCGGTGACGCAGCACGGCCTGTTCGGCCCCGACGGCCTGCAAGACCAGCCCCGCCGCCTGGTAGCGGTCCACAATCGAGGCCTCCCTGGCCAGCTTGTCGGCCGTCCCCTCAACGTCCAACGACCCCGCCTGAGCCCGGCGCAACGCCTCGTCCAACCCGCTTTCCAGGCACTCCACCGCCGCGTCGCGTTCCGGCCCCTCGGCAATCGCCTCCTGCGCCTGAAAGACGATCCACTCCCGCAACAGGCCCA
>DSDH01000716.1 GCA_011055475.1 Phycisphaerales bacterium
GGACGTGGGCTGCAAGATCGTGCTCCCGGCGGACACGGTCGTCGCCAACGAATTCAAAGCCGGCGCCGAGCACAAAATCGTAGAGGGCGACATCGACGAAGGCTGGCAGGGCATGGACATCGGGCCCAAGACCCGTGAGCTGTTCGCCAAGGAACTGGCCGGGGCCAAGACGGTCGTCTGGAACGGCCCGATGGGCGTCTTCGAGATGCCGCCGTTCGACGAGGGCACCAAGGCCGTCGCCCTGGCCGTGGCCGAGGCCACCGGCAAGGGCGCCGTCAGCGTCATCGGCGGCGGTGACAGTGCCAGTGCGATCATCAACATGGGCCTGGAGGACAAGGTCAGTCATATCTCCACCGGTGGCGGCGCCAGTCTGGAGTTCCTGGAGGGCAAGACCTTCAAGTGCCTGGAAATCCTGGACGAGAAGTAGCCCCGCCCATCGCGGACCGCCCGACGCAGTGACACGTCGGAGCGACCCGCAGTGAGGTGCCCATGAGTCCGATGCGTTTGCCCGAACCCGGTACGGTGCAGATCGCCCCGTCGATCCTGAGTGCGGATTTCGCCCGGTTAGCCGACGAGATCGCCCAGGTCGTGGACGCGGGGGTCCGCATGGTTCATCTGGACGTCATGGACGGGCACTTTGTGCCGAACCTGACGATCGGCCCGCCCGTGGTCAAATGGATCCGCAAGTGCACCGGCGCCGTGCTGGACACACACCTGATGATCACCGAGCCCCAGACCTATGCCGAGCGGTTCGTCGAGGCCGGGTCCGACCACATCACGTTTCACATCGAGACCGTAGATGAACCGGAGGCGTTCGTGCAGCACCTGCGGGACCTGGGTGTGACGGTGGGCGTAACCCTTAACCCCGAAACGCCCGCCGAGGCCGTGCGCGACGTGGCCCGGCTATGCGACATGGTGCTGGTGATGACGGTGCATCCGGGGTTCGGCGGCCAGGCGTTTATCGACGCGGCGGCCCGCAAGTGCACCGCCCTGCGCGAGTGGCTGGGTCCCGACATCCGTATCGAGGTGGATGGCGGCATCGACGCCACAACCGCGCCGCGCGTGGTGGGCTATGGGGCGGATACGCTCGTCGCGGGCAACGCCATCTTCGGCCAGGCCGACCGAAAAGCGGCCATCGAGGACATCCGGCGGGCGATTCGGTAGGACCGCGTGGGTCTGGCAACCGAAGCACCGGGGCGGTATAATGAAGGCGTCCTTTTTGCGCGGGTTTTGTAAGTACTGACCAGACGGACCCTTAAGAAGTATGGCCAAGACGAAACCAGGTTGGGACGGCTATTCGCTCAAGCGCCGGCGGGAGATGCCCGAGGGCCTGTGGATGGCGTGTCCCTCCTGCCAGAACATGCTTTACCGCAAGACGGTCGAGGAGAACCTGCACGTCTGTCCGGAGTGCGATCACCACTTCCGGATCGACGGCAAGGAGCGCCTTCGCCAACTCGTCGACGAGGGATCGTTTGAGGAGCAGGTCGCCGAGATGACTTCGACCGATCCGCTGGCGTTTGTCGCCGGTGAAACCTGCTACGCCGACCGCATCGAGGCGTACAAGAACAAGGGGTGCCACGAGGCCATGCGCGTCGGCAAGGCCTTTATCCGAGGTCGCGGCGTGATGCTGGCGGTGATGGACTTCGCCTTCCTGGGCGGCTCGATGGGCATGGTCGTCGGCGAGAAGTTCTGCCTGGCCGTGGACCGGGCGATCGAGGAAGTGCTGCCGCTGGTGGTGGTCAGCGCATCGGGCGGGGCCCGCATGCACGAAGGCGTGGTCTCGCTGGGGCAGATGGCCAAGACCAGCGCCGCCCTGGCCCGATTCGACGACGCGGGGGGACTCTTCATCTCGGTCCTCACGGACCCGACCACGGGGGGCGTCACGGCCAGTTTCGCCATGCTCGGCGACGTCATCCTCGCCGAACCGCGGGCCCTGATCGGATTCGCCGGACCCCGAACCATCTACGAGACGATCAAGATCGAGCTGCCCGAGGGTTTTCAACGCAGCGAGTTCCTTCTCGAACACGGCTTTGTGGATATGATCGTTCATCGGCGGGACCTTCGCAGTGAAATCGGCCGGCTGATCGACTACTGCGGCAAGTAGCCCGCCAGGGGGCCGGGCGGCCGTTTTCCCGGATTGCGGCTTCTCATCCCGCCGCCCGCCCGTATAATCATTCACACAGGTTTCATCCGGAACAAGCATGGCCTATTTCAGAGACAATATCGCACAAGCCGAAGGATACGTGCCGGGGTTCCAGCCCGCCCGTGCGGACGTGGTGAAGCTCAACACGAACGAAAACCCCTATCCGCCGTCACCGAAGGTGCTCGAGGCGGTCGTGGCGGTGGACGGCGAGATGCTGCGGCGCTATCCCCCGGTGTTGGCCGATCCGTTCCGCACGGCCGCCGCGGAGGTGCTGGAAGTTCCCTCGGATCATATCCTGTGCACCAACGGCGGCGACGACCTGCTGACCATCTGCTTTCGAGCGTTTTGCGACGAGCACCGACCGGTCGCCTACCCGACGCCGACCTACAGCCTGTACGCGGTTTTGGCGAACCTGCAGAATTGCCCGGCCGTGGAGGTGCCGTTCGAGTCCGAAGACTGGCTCGACGCCCTGGCCGGGGCGTCGGCGGCGCTGACGGTCGTGTGCAATCCGAACGCCCCGACGACCCATCGCGTCGATCCGGCCAATCTGGCGGCCTTGGCCGGGCGGATCGAGGGCGTCCTGCTGATCGATGAGGCGTACGTCGACTTCGCGGACGGCGACTGCCTGCAACTGGCCCGGGATTTCGAGAACGTGATCCTGTTGCGGTCGCTGAGCAAGGGCTACAGTCTGGCCGGGCTGCGGTTCGGCTTCGGCATCGCCCAACCCAAGCTCATTGAGGGCCTCATCAAGGTCAAGGACTCGTACAACGTGGACGCGGTGGCGATCGCGGCGGCGACGGCGGCGATTCGCGACCAGGCGTATTTCCGCGCGAACGTCCAGCGGATCCGGGCCGAGCGAACCCGCCTGACGGCGGCCCTGCGGGATTTGGGCCTGGAGGTTCCGGACAGCCAGACGAACTTCGTTTGGGCCCGCAGCCCGAAGGCGCCGGCTCGATCCTTGCACCAGAACCTCGCCGAGCAGGACGTGTACGTGCGGTACTTTGACCGGCCTGGACTGGACGACCGGCTGCGGATCACGATAGGCACACCAGAGCAGAACGACCGTCTGTTGGCGGTATTGCAGGAACTGCTGGCAGGATAAGGGGATACACCATGGCCGAACGGACCGCGGAAGTCCAACGCAAGACCGGGGAAACCGACATCCAGGTCACCTGGAATCTGGATGGGCAGGGCCGTTACACGATCGACACGGGCGTGGGCTTCCTGGATCACATGCTGGCGCACCTGGCCAAGCACAGCCATACCGACCTGAACGTCCGGGCCCAGGGCGACCTGCACGTGGACGCCCACCACACCACCGAGGACGTGGCGATCTGCCTGGGGCAGGCCCTTGAACAGGCCCTGGGGGACAAAAAGGGCATTGGTCGGTACGGGCACAGCACCCTGCCGATGGAGGATGCGCTGGCGACCGTCGCGGTGGATCTGTCCGGTCGGCCGTATTGCACGTATCACGTCGCCTACAGCACGGAGAAGATCGGCGACTTCGATGTCGAGTGCATCGAGGAGTTTCTGCGGATGTTCGCGAACACCGGCAAGTTCAATCTGCACGTCAACGTGGCGTACGGCCTGAACAGCCACCACATCGCCGAGGCGATTTTCAAGGCCCTGGGCCAGGCCCTGGCGCACGCGGTGCGGATCGGCGGCGGCGACGTGCCCAGCACCAAGGGATCGCTGTGAGCCTCGACCCGCAATACGAGTACCGGACCGGCCTGGGCACGGACATCCATCAGCTCGTCACTGGGCGCGATCTCAAGCTCGGGGGCGTGCAGATTCCGTTCGATAAGGGCCTGCTGGGCCACAGCGACGGCGACGCCGTGCTGCATGCCATCGTCGATGCCCTGCTCGGCGCGGCGGGCATGGGCGACATCGGATCGTTTTTCCCGGATCGCGATCCGAAATGGGCTCAGGCCGACAGCCGCGAGCTGCTGCTGACCGTCAAGCGGTACCTGGAGGACAAGCACTGGGAGGTGGTGAACCTGGATGTCGTGATCCACGCCGAGCAACCGCGGCTGGAACGGCTCAAGGCGCAGATCAAACGCGCCATCGCCAGCATCCTGGGCGTGGATTTCAACGCCGTCAACGTCAAGGCCAAGACCAACGAGGGCCTCGACGCCGTCGGCCGGGGCGAAGCGATTGCGGCGACGAGTGTGGTGCTGCTGCGACGGCGATTGAAACGAACCCTATGGTAACCGGGCGGGTCGCGCGATCCCCCGGCGAGGACGACCGAATGAGCTTTAGGATTTACAACACCCTGACACGCCGACTGGAGGAATTCACGCCCATCGAGCCGGGACGCGTGGGCGTGTACGTCTGCGGACCGACCGTCTACGGCCATGCGCACCTGGGCCACGCCAAGAGCTATGTGAGCTTCGACGTGCTCGTGCGGTACCTGCGCTATCTGGGTAACCAAGTGACCTACGTGCAGAACATCACGGACGTGGGGCACCTGACCGACGACGCGGATGAAGGCGAGGACAAGATCGACAGGCAGGCCCGCCGCGAGCACAAGCACCCGATGGCGATCGCGGAGTACTATACCCGCAGCTACTTCGAGGACATGGACGCCCTGGCCTGCGTGCGGCCGGACATCAGCCCCCGCGCCAGCGGCCACATTCCCGAGCAGATCGAGCTGGTGCAGACCCTGCTGGACAAGGGCTTCGCCTACGAGGTCAACGGCTCGGTGTATTTCGACGTGATGCGCTTCGCCGAGTACGGCAAGCTCAGTGGCCGCAGCCTGGACGACATGCAGGCCGGGGCCCGCGTGGAGGTGAACCCGGAAAAACGGCATCCGGCGGATTTTGCCCTCTGGAAGCGGGCCGAGCCCAATCACATCATGCAGTGGAACAGCCCGTGGGGACGGGGGTATCCGGGCTGGCATCTGGAGTGCTCGGTGATGAGCATGAAGTACCTGGGGGCCACGATCGACATCCACGGCGGCGGCATCGAGAACCAGTTCCCGCATCATGAGTGTGAGATCGCCCAGTCCGAGGCGGCCAACGGCGTGCCGTTCGTGCGCTATTGGGTGCACAACAACATGGTCACCGTCGACGGCCAGAAAATGGGCAAGAGCCTGAACAATTTCATCACGCTCAAGCAATTGTTCCGCGAGGGGCACCCGCTGCTGAGCCGCACCTATGACCCCCTGGCCGTGCGGCAATTGATCCTGCAGAGCCACTACCGCAGTCCGATCGACTTCTCCGACGCCGCCTTGGCCGCCGCCCAGAGCGGTTATGACCGGATCACCAAGGCGGTCGTGTCGCTGCGACGCCAGGAGAACGCCGCTCCCGAAGGCGAGGCGAGCCCGGACATCGACGCCGAACTGGGACAACTCCAGGCCCGGTTCGAAGAGGCCATGAACGACGACCTGAACACATCGGTCGCCTTGTCGGTCGTTTTCGAGCTGGTCAAACTCGCTGGACGCGTCCTGGAAGACGGGTCAGCCACGGCCGGGACGCTCCGCGCGGTGGATACGACCTTTGGCCGTCTGGGAGGGGATGTCTTGGGCCTTGTACGAGACATGTATCCTGAAGTCGGCCGTGGTGAGGAGGCTCTGCTTGATCATCTGCTGCAATTGATGATCGATCAGCGTGCCGAAGCGCGCAGACGCAAGGACTTTGCCGCAGCCGACGCGATTCGAGACCAGTTGGCTTCATTCGGCATCGTGCTTGAGGACAAGCCCGGCGGCCTGACCACCTGGAGACGTGCATGATCATCTGCGGCATTGATCCGGGGCTGCAGGTGTGCGGGTACGCGATTGTCCAGCGGCAACAGGGCCAGGATCGGCTGATCGAGGCGGGGGTCTTTCGCATCCGCGACAAGGCCCCGCTGGCGGCGCGACTCGTGCAGGTGGCCGACGACATGGCCGCCGTCCTCGAGCGATTCCGGCCGGAGATCGTGGCCGTCGAGGAATTATACGCCCACTACAAGCACCCCCGGACGGCGATCTTGATGGGGCACGCCCGCGGGGTTATACTGCTCCGGGCCGCACGGTCGGGCGCGACGGTGCGGAGCTTCTCGGCGACGCGGATCAAGAAATCGCTGACCGGTCACGGCCGGGCGGGCAAGGCCCAGATGCAGCGGGCCATTCGCTCCACGCTGGGCCTGGCCGAGGTGCCCGAGCCGCCCGACGTGGCCGACGCCATCGCCGTGGCCTTGTGTTGCGCCAATGAATGCGGCAGAGAGCCGGTGGAATGATCGCACGAATCCAGGGAAAACTCATCGCCCTCGAATCGGACCGGGCCCTGATGGAAGTGGGGCCCGTTGCCTACGAGGTCCTCCTGCCCGGCTACGCGGTCTCGCAGCTCAGCGGCCGCCTCGGTCAAGATGTCACGTTGTTTACGTTCGAATACTACGAGGGCACGCTGGGGGGCGGCAACCTGGTGCCGCGTCTGGTGGGATTTCTCAGTCGCAACGAGCTTGATTTTTTCCGGCGGTTCACCTCGGTCAAGGGCGTGGGCATCCGCAAGGGCCTCAAGACCCTGTCGGTGCCGATCGCCACGATCGCCGAGGCCATCGAATCCGGCGACGAGCGCACGCTGTGCGCCCTGCCGGGCGTGGGCAAGCGGCTGGCCCAGGTGATGCTGGCCGAACTGAAGGGCAAGCTGGGCGATTACGCCCTGGGCGCCGCTGAGCCGGCCGCGGGTCGGGCCTTCGAGCGGTTCCAGGTCGAGGCGCTGGAGGTGCTCGTGGCGTGGGGCGAGCGGCGGGCCGAGGCCATGGACCTGATCGCCTTGACGTGCCAGCGGCACCCGGACATCAAGACGGCCGAGGCGCTGGTGCCCTTGGTCTATCGGGTCAAACAGGGAGTGGAAGTCTAACGGATCGGAAGGATGGCGATCGACCGGGTACTCAGCGCCGATTCGGCGGGGCGGCAGGAAGAAACGCTCAACGCCGCCCTGCGGCCGCGCACGCTCGCCGAGTGCGTGGGCCAGGCCCACATCAAGGACAAGCTGTCCATCGCCATCACCGCCGCCCGGCAGCGCCGTGAACCGCTGGACCACATCCTCTTCTACGGGCCGCCCGGACTGGGTAAAACCACGCTGGCGCACGTGGTGGCCAATGAGATGGGCAGCACCCTCCGCGTCACCAGCGGGCCGGCCCTGGCCAAGCAGGGCGACGTTATGGGCCTGTTGAGCAACGTCGCCACCGGAGACATCCTGTTCATCGACGAGATCCATCGCCTCAGCGCCCCGGTCGAGGAGTTCATCTACCCGGCGATGGAAGACTTCAAGGTGGATTTCACCGTCGACAGCGGTCTGCACGCCAAGACGATCAACTTCCCGCTCAAGCATTTCACGCTCATCGGCGCCACAACGCGGGCCGGCCTGCTCAGTGCGCCGTTGCGAGGCCGGTTCGGCATGATCTATCACGTGGAGTTCTACAGCGTCGAGGAGCTGACCGACGTCCTGGCCCGTTCGGCGCGGTGCATGGAGCTCGA
>DSDH01000138.1 GCA_011055475.1 Phycisphaerales bacterium
GATGTGACGGATCCGGCCGAGGTCGAGCGGGTGTTCTCCCAGACTGCCGAGCAGTTCGGCCCCGTTCAGATACTCATCAACGCCGCCGGGTCCGGCCTCAAACGCCCCATCGTCGAGATCGAGCCGGCGGAGTGGCGCGCCGTAATCGCCGCCAACCTCGACAGTGTCTACCTCTGCTCGCGACAGGCGATGCGACAGATGATCGCGCACCAGGTTCGCGGACATATCCTGACCGTCTGTTCCGTTGCCGGGCTCTATGGCGGGCCCGGTTACGCCGCGTATTGCGCGGCCAAGCACGGGGTGGCCGGTTTCATGCGATCATTGCGGTGGGAGGCCCGTAAGCACCGCATCCGCGCGACGACGATGTATCCCGCCCGCGTGAACACGGAGTTCTTCACCGACTATACCGTCAAGCCGCAGGCCCGCGAGATGCTCGAGCCGGAGGACATCGCCGACTACCTGGTCGCGCTGGCCTGCCGCTGTCCTCTGCGGATCGCCCACGTACGCCTGCGGAACCTGGGCAAACGGTTCATCAACCTCTTCCGGTCCGACACAGCCCGGCGTCCGCCGTCATCCAAGTAGGCCTTCTTCTTCCAGTCTGAACGGCCCGTCTTGTCACCGGTCAATGCCGCCGTGTCGGTCCACATTTGGCCTTGCGGAACCCACGGGGATCGCCTATCGTGGCGGCTTTCAGTGAACGCCCCCTCCCGGCCGCAGAATGCTTGACCGGGGCGGAAGTCGGGATCACGGATCACCGGACATGGAGCAGGCTCAGCAGACAAGGCGGATGTGGCGGTTCAACTTCGACAGCCTGGCCGAACTGACGGCCCTGGCGCGGGAGTTGGGTGCTCCTCTGGAGGTCTCCGAGGACGTGTCGGTTCTCGCCGAGCCCGTCACCGCCGGTGACCTGCACATTCCCAACAGCCTCGCCGTGCATCCGATGGAGGGCTGCGACGGAGATGCACAGGGTCGGCCCGGTCGGCTGACTCTGCGGCGATACGACCGCTTCGCGGCGGGCGGCGCAGGGCTGATCTGGGCCGAGGCCATCGCCGTGGCACCCGAAGGCCGGGCCAATCCACGCCAGCTTTGGCTGAATTCGGACAGTCGCGAGGCCTTTGCGGCGATGGTGACCCACATGCGATCCGCCGCGGCCGAGCACATGGGCAAAGAACACCGGCCGATCCTTGTGGCGCAATTGACGCATTCCGGCCGATACAGCAAGCCCCAAGGCAAGGCCGAACCCATCATCCCCGTGCGCGATCCCTACCGCGACCCGCTGAGCCCGGAGCCGCTGCCCAACGCCCTGCGGCCCAGCCGGATACCCGACGACTGGCCACTGGTGACCGACGCGTATCTGGACGACTTGCAGGATCGGTACGTCGAGGCGGCCCGGCTGGCGTTTGAGACCGGTTTCGACGCCGTGGATATCAAATCGTGTCACGGCTACCTGATTAATGAGCTTCTGGCAGCCCATACGCGGCCGGGCAAGTATGGCGGGTCGTTCGAGAACCGCACGCGGTTTCTTCTGGAGGTCATCGACCGCATCCGCGAGGCGATCGGGCCCGTGCCGATCACCGTGCGACTGGGCGTCTACGACGCGATCCCGCACCCTCATGGCTGGGCGGTCGATACGGAGGATTACACGCAACCGGACCTGACCGAGCCCAAGGCCCTGATCGAGCAGCTCCGCCGACGCGGCGTGCAACTGATTAATGTGACGGCCGCCAACCCGTATTACAACCCACACGTCGGACGGCCCTTCAACATGCCGATCCGGGACGGTTACGAGGAACCCGAGCATCCGCTGCTCGGCGTGCATCGGCTGATCCGGCTGACCGGCGAGCTACAGCAGGCGTTTGACGACGTGGCGTTCGTGGGCACGGGCTACAGTTGGCTGCGGCATTTGATGCCCTACGTGGCGGCCGGCAGCAAGCACGCCGACCTGGCGCGGCTGATCGGCGCCGGGCGGATGGCCCTGGCCTATCCGGATTTCGCCAGGGATATCCTGCGGACCAGCCGCATGGACCCGCACAAGGTCTGCGTCGCGTGCAGTGCGTGCACGCAGCTCATGCGTGACGGAATGACGGCCGGATGCGTGGTGCGGGATAACAAGCTCTACGGCCCGATCTTCCGCAAGGGGCGTCTGCGCGACCCGGAGCACCTGCGGCGGCTCGCACAGCAGTGCCTGCAATGCCAGGACCCCACGTGTCAACGGGCGTGCCCGGCGGGCGTGGAGATTCCTCAATTCGTCGCCGCGTTCCTGGAAGGTCGCGAGCGCGACGCTTACGAGGTGATCCGCCGCACCAACATTCTGCCGGAGATCTGCGCCTGGTTGTGTCCCGTGGAGGAGCAGTGTCAGGGCGGCTGCCTGCAGGGCATCCTCGGCGACCGGCCCCTGCCGATCGCGGAGATTCAGCGACACGTGGCCGAGCAGGCCAACCGCAATGGCTGGTCGCGTCTTCGCTGGCCGCCGGAGGCGACCGGACGAAACGTGGCGATCATCGGCGGCGGGCCGGCGGGACTGGCGGCCGCGGCGGTGCTGATCGAGGCCGGCCATCGCGTGACGATCTATGATCGCAGCACGCGGCTGGGGGGGATGATCGAGGCGGTGATCCCCCCTGCCCGGCAGTGCGACGCTTTGCGGGAGGAGGTCCATGCCATCTTCCAGGATGTGCCGTCGGATCGGCTGGTGCTGCGGTTGGGCATGGAGCTGGGTGCGGAGTTGACGCTGGATACGGTGATGGCCGAGGGGTACGATGCGGCGTTTATCGGTCTGGGACTGCCCAAGGCGGCGGGCACGAGTGACGATCGCCTGCAGGGCCTGTACAACGCGCTGGACTTTCTGAACCTCGCGAAGACCGAGCCCGGCCGGTTGGACCTGGTCGGCAAGAAGGTAGCCATCGTTGGCGGGGGGAACACGGCGATGGACGCCGCCGTGACGGCCAAGGGGCTTGGCGCCAAGGACGTATACCTGATCTACCGTCGTTCCTTTGAGGAAATGCCTGCTTGGTCGGCGGAGCGACAGCGGGCCATGGATGCCGGCGTGCACTTCATGATTCTGGCCCAGCAACTGGGGTACCTGTCCAAGAACGGCCGACTGACGGGGATTCGCCTGTGTCCGGTCACGCTGGGCGCGGCGGACAGGTCGGGGCGACGACGGCCCCTCCCACATGCCGAAGCGGCCTACAGTCTGAACATGGACGTCGTGATCGAGGCGATCGGTCAGAAGGCCATGGACAAGCTGGACGCGGTGCTTTCGGGCGTAGCGATCCGCGATGGCTTGATCGCCTTGCGGGAGGGTTCCTACGAGACCAGCCGAGACGGGGTGTTCGCCGGCGGCGACCTGGTCCATGGGGCCTCGACGGTGGTTGCCGCGGTTACCGACGGCATGACGGCCGGGCGGGAGATTGCGGCGCGGTTGGCGGCCCTGTCGGGTCATTGAGCGAAGCCAGGACCCATTCGAGGAGAGAACATGAGCGAGCAACCGTACGAACCGCTCGAAGGTGTCGACCTCGCCAAAGGGCTGCCCATGTTCAGCGGCAGCGATCCGGAGGCCCTTGAACGCGAGAAGGCGCTGCTCCGCGGGGTCCAATCCAAAGGGGTCCTGGCCCGGTGGCGGACCTATCTGGGCCTGACCGGGCCGGGCTGGCTGCAGAGCGCGATGACGCTCGGGGCCGGCAGCAGCGCCGCCTCGCTGTTCGCCGGGGCGATCTTCGGCTATCAACTGCTCTGGGTCCAGCCCGTGGCGATGCTGCTGGGCGTGATTATGCTCAGCGCGATGGTGCACCAGACGCTCTCGACCGGCTGCCGCCCGTTTGACGCCATGCGGCGGCACGTGCACCCGGCCCTGGCCTGGACGTGGGCGATCGCCGCCCTGACCTCGACGGTGATCTGGCATATTCCCCAATATGCCCTGGCCGCCGGAATGACCGAGGACATGATCAAGGCCGTGACCAAGGTGCAGTACGGCGAAGGAGTGCAGCAACTGGTCCTCTTACTCTTGGGGGCGATCTTCCTGGCGATCTCGATCACCGTGACCTGGAGCTACGGCAGCGGGCACAAGGGCGTGCGGCTCTATGAACGAACGCTCAAGGGCTTCGTATGGTTGATTATCATCGCGTTCGCCGTGGTGGTGGCGCATCGGACCTGGGCCGGGGCGATCCGCTGGGGCGACGTGTTGCGGGGGTTCATTCCGAAGTGGCCGACCATCGAGTACGCCGGCCAGGAGAAGTATACCTCGTCCGTCGTCGTGGGGGCCTTCGCCAGCGCCGTCGGCATCAACATGACGTTTTTGTTTCCCTATACGTTGCTGGCGCGGGGGTGGGGACGTGAGCACCGCGGCTTGGGGACGTTCGACCTGTTCACGGGCATGCTGATTCCCTACAGCATGGCGACGGGGCTCATCATCGTGGCCACGGGGGCGACGCTTTACGGAACCGGGGCCATGCAAGCCGTCATCGACCATGGTCAATTGAGCCCCACGGCCGCAGCGAGCATGCTGCAAGAGGCCGGCGTGCCGCTCTTGATCTCGCGGATTGTTTTCGGCCTGGGCATTCTGGGCATGGTGCTCAGCTCGATCACGATGCAAATGCTGGTGGCCGGCTTCGCCGTGTGCGAGATGTTCGGGATCGAGCCGGGCGGACGGTTGTACAAATGGGCGTGCCTGATCCCGGCGCCGGCGTTTTTGGGCGTCTTGTTCTGGAAGAAGATGAGCTTCTGGATTGCGATTCCGACCTCGGCGATTTGCGGCGTTATGCTGCCCATCGCGTATATTGCGTTCTTCCTGCTGAACAACAGCCGCCGCTACCTGGGCCAGGACAAGCCCTCGGGCACGCGCGGCTTGGTGTGGAACGCGGCGATGCTCGTGGCGCTGGCCCTGTCGGTGGCGGCCGCGGTCATATACACCTATTTCCAAGTGAGCAAACTGGCGGCTAAGCTGAGCGGTTGATGAGACGGAGCAACGGATGAGCAACTCAGACAGACCCGTGGCCATCGTGACCGGTGGCAGCCGGGGCATCGGCCGGGCGATCGCGGTCGAGCTGGCGCGGCTGGGATACGATCTCGTGGTCAGCCACTACGATGTCGACGCCGAGGGCCGGGCGGATGAGGGTCCGGCCAGGCAGACGCAAGCGGCCATCCAGGCGATCGGAGTCCAATGCGTGATTCTGCGGGGGGACATCGGCAGCGCCTCCGACCGCCAGGCGTTGGTAAACTTCACGCGCGAGAAGCTTGGCCGCTGCGACATGCTCGTCAACAACGCCGGGGTCGCGCCCCGCCGGCGCGAGGACATCCTGGAGGCCAGCGAGCAGAGCTATGACCGCGTGATGACGATCAACTTGAAGGGACCTTACTTCCTGACGCAGGCCGTCGCCCGCTGGATGATCGAACAGAAGCAGCAGCATCCCGATCGCGCTTACCGCGTCTGCAACACCAGCTCGGTCAGTGCCTACGCCAGCAGCCCGGCGCGGGGTGAATACTGCCTCAGCAAGGCCGGCGTGAGCATGATGACCAAGCTCTATGCGGATCGGCTGGCGGAGCATGGCATCGGGGTGTTCGAGGTACGGCCCGGCATCATCGCCACGGATATGACCGCCGTCGTGAAGGACAAGTACGATGAACTTATCGCCGAGGGCCTGACCCCGATCCGTCGATGGGGACAGCCCGAAGACGTGGCCCGCGCGGTCGGCGCCGTCGCCGAGGGGCGGCTGGACTTCTGCACGGGCCAGGTGCTCAACGTCGATGGCGGTTTCCACCTGCGACGCTTGTGAGGAGGTAGTGTATGGCAACGCGCATGACGGTCCGAGAGACGCTGACGATCCTTCTGCGAGACGGTTTCATTCTGGTGTTCAATCAGGACGCCCTGGACGTCGTGGCCACCGCCGAGGCGCTTATCGCGGCGGGCGTGCACAATATGGAGGTAACCTGTCGTATCCGCAAGCCGCTGGAGAAGATCGCCCGGCTCAAGAAGGCGTTGCCGCAGTTCGCCGTGGGGTGCGCCAGCCTGGTGGACAACGCCGGGTTTTTGCGACGGTACAACGCCCGCCACGCGGACGATCCGTTGCCCTCGGTCGCCCAAGCGGTCGAGGCCGGTGCGGACTACGTGGTGTCGGCCGTGGGGTTCCGCGCCGAGACGTACGAACGATTCGTCGGGCAGGTGGGCCTGGTGCCGGGCTGCGGGTCGGCCGAGCAGATTGTGCGGCAGTATGGCTTCGGGGCGAACCTGTGTAAGTTGTTTCCGGCCAGGGAGTTGGGCGGGCCGGCGTACCTCCGCGCGGTCGATCCGGCCCTGCACAAAACCGTTCCCCTCGTGCCGATGGGCGGGACGAATGCGGAGAACATGCCGGATTACATCGCCGCCGGGGCGCTGGTCGTCGGCGGATCGTTCAGCCTGATCGACAAGCCGGCCGTCCAGGCCGCCGAAGGTGGCGACTTCGGGCCCCTCACCGAGCAGTTGCGCGGAATCAAGGCCCTGATCGACCGCCGGCGGGAGCAGCGCTGGCCGGGGCTGGATTGGACCGGAGCCGACGTGGACGTCATCGCCGAGACGACCGGACGCGATTTCAGTTTGTAGGGGCGAGGCATGAAGACACTTCAGATCGCCGGGCGGAACGTCACGGTTCACGAATACAACACGGTCATCGTCGGGGCCGGGGCGGCCGGCATGAATTGCGCGGTCCATCTGGTCGAGTTCATGGCCCAACGCGGAATCGCCGAGCCACACGAGCGGATCGCCGTGGTGACGGCCGGACGCACGCTGGGCGCCAGCCGGATGAGCGGCTCGGACAAGCAGACCTATTACAAAATGGGCACCGCCCCGGAGACGCCGGACAGCGCGGTCGAATTCGCCAAGAGCCTGACCGCCGCCGGCTGCTGTCACGAGGACCTGGCCCTGATCGAGGCCATCGGCTCGTTGCGGGAGTTCTACCACCTCGTTCAGGCGGGGGTGCCCTTTCCGCACGATGCGATGGGCAGCTACATCGGCTACAAGACCGACCACGACCCCTACGAGCGGGCCACCTCCGCCGGGCCCAAGACCAGCAAGTTCATGAGCGAGTGTCTCGAGGCCCAGGTGCACCGGTACGGCGTGGCCGTTTTTGACCACATGGAGGCGGCGGAGCTGCTGGCACAGGGCCAGGGACAGAATCGTCGGCTGATCGGCGTGGCCGCTTTGGATCGGCAGGCCGCCGCCAAGGATCGGCTCGAGCTGCACGTATTCTGCTGCCGGAACCTGGTTTTGGCCGCCGGGGGGCCGGGCGACCTCTACGAAACCAGCGTCTACCCCAAGGGCCAGGCGGGTCTGCATGGGCTGGCCTTTCGGGCGGGTTTGATTGCCGAGAACCTCACCGAGTCGCAGTTCGGGCTGGCCAGCACGAAGTTTCGCTGGAACGTCTCGGGCACGTACATGCAGGCGATCCCACGCATCTTCAGCACGGACGCCGACGGCGGCGACGAACGGGATTTCCTGCCCCCCTACTTTGACAGCATGAGTCGCATGGCCACCGATATCTTCCTGAAGGGCTACCAGTGGCCCTTCGA